>JAQCKL010000211.1 GCA_027592485.1 Cyanobacteriota bacterium | reverse complement strand
GAAACCCTCAAGCATCTCTTTAGAATGAAATAGCCCTGGGCATAGACCAAGCGATCGGCAAACTCTAAAGCGGCATCGGCATCCATGACAAAATTGTTTCTGGACAGGGGCGTCATTTGATCAATTCCGGGCCAACTGGATGCACCGTCTTCAGGGAACCGCTCAAACGAGATCGCACTCATCCTAGGGGAATAGGAGCCGAGCGCCGTCTCGCTTCCCTGGGCGATCGCGCCAGGCAACCGACAGGCGTCTTCAAGCCGCCTCTAAGGTAACCTCACTTTTTAAGCACTGGTGAGAGTTTAAGACCAAGGTGGAGGTTTGCTGAGGTGCGATCGCGGTTTTGCTGAGGTTTTAAGAGGTCAGTGGAGAAGCTGAGCTGATAAAGGCCAGCGCAAATATACGGAACTCTCCTCAGGTTGTGAGCTTTTCTGGTTACGTCTTTATGACCGCTTCGCCATCATAAAGGAGCCCAGGTTAGTGAAATGACTGAGAAATGACTGAGTCATCCCAAAGCGGAATGACCGGGCGAGTTGTAATTCAGGAAGCATGATCATGCTAGACACCGCAATCTTTATGAAGCAAGCCTGTGTAAGTCAGCTCCAGAAGAAATACACTCAGGTTTTGGGCCAGGGGGTGGGTCGGCGGTCAGGCTTTCTCGATCTGAATCAGCCCTTCAAACCAGACTATGCAGCGGTATTAGGGACAGTTGCCATTCAGGTCCTGAATCACCTCAGCGCTAGCACCGCCCTCTATCACAATGTTGAGCACACTATTTTGGTCTGCTTAGTGGGGCAAGAAATCTTGCACGGTAAGCACCAGCAAGAGGGGAACGTCACCGGCGAGGATTGGCTGAACTTTATGGTGTCTTTGCTCTGCCATGACATCGGCTACGTGGGTGGGGTGTGTCAGCAAGATGATGTCGCCCGTCGTCGTTACATCCTGGGGCAGCTCCAGTCCTTAGAGGGTCAAACCCTAGAAACCGCTTGGATTAACCTCGCGCCGGGGGCCACGGATGCAAGTTTGAGTCCTTACCATGTCGATCGCAGCCTGCTGTTTGTGCGGGAGAACCTGGGTCAATACGATGGCTTAGATCTCAATGCCATTCAGCAGAACATCGAACTGACCCGGTTTCCAGTCCCCAATGACCCGGCATATCGGGTCATGGATAGCTATCCTGGCTTGGCACGGGCCGCTGACCTGATTGGTCAGCTCAGTGACTCGGGCTATTTACAAAAGACGGTCGCGCTCTTTTATGAGTTCGAAGAAGTGGGGGCCAACCAACGGCTGGGCTTTCACTATCCTGAGGATCTGAAATTCAACTATCCCAGCTTCTACCGCGATCAGGTCTATCCCTATATCCAGCCAGCCTTGGCCTATTTGCAAGCCACCCCCCAGGGTTGTCAGATCATTAAAAATCTGGAAGCCAATGTGGCCACAGTTGAGCAGGAGGTCCTGTCCGGGATCGGTTTAGATCGGACCAGGGAAACATCGACAGCAGCGACAGTCTCTGCCTCAGGCTACCTGGGCTGAGGTCGCCATGGGGTTGAGGCTATGGCCAGCCCAGGGGGATAGGACTGCCCTATTTACAAGTGCGAAACACCCCCTGCGCCCATTTTGGGTGCAGGGGGTGTTTCGGTCGGGGCGATGGCGCAAAGGCAGTTACATGCCCTCTACCTGATCCCGATAGTCTTCGGCAGACATGGCGTCATCCAAATCCTCCAGATCATCCGGTTTGATCTTGAGCAGCCAGCCATCACCGTAGGGATCATCGGCGATTTGTTCCGGTTCACCCAGAAGGATGTCATTGCGGGACAAGACCTCGCCACTGATGGGCGACTTCAAATCCTCGACCGCTTTAACTGATTCAATCGTGCCGAATTTTTCACCTTTTTCAACGGTGTCCCCCACCTCCGGCAATTCCAAAAAAACAATGTCGCCTAATTGGTCGATCGCGAAGGCGGAAAGGCCCACGGTCACAATCTCCTCGTCCTCATCTAGGCGAGCATATTCGTGGGTGTCCAAATACTGCAAATTGTCGGGATACTCAAGCGCCATACCGTCTCCTCAACTCTGACCTTTTGCGCTGTTTGTCAGTGTGGCACGAGACGCCCCGAATGGCGCACTGAAATTCCACTAAATTCCGCCCCTTTTATCGCTGTCAAGACGGGCGGCGATAAAAGGGGCGCTTCACCACTTGGGCCGGGTGGGCCTGGCCGCGAATCTCGACGGCCAGGGTTTGTCCGACCTTTGCTAGGGCAGCGGGCACATAGGCTAGGGCTACGGGATAGCCTAGGGTGGGGGAAAGGGTGCCGCTGGTCACCTGGCCCACGGGTTTGCCGTCATGCAAAACGGGGTAATCATGGCGGGCGATCGCGCGTCCTGTCATTTGCAGGCCCACCAGCTTACGCTCCAACCCGGTTGCCTTTTGGGTCATGAGGCGATCGCGGCCCATACAATCGGTCACGTCATCGAGATGGACCAACCAGCCCAGGGCGGCCTCTAGGGGGGTGGTCTCGTCGGTAATGTCTTGACCGTAGAGGGCCATGGCCGCTTCTAACCGCAGGGTGTCCCTTGCCCCTAGGCCACAGGGCTCAACCCCAGCATCCAGCAGCTTTTGCCACAGGGTTTGCCCCACCGCTGGGCTGACCATCACCTCAAAGCCATCTTCACCGGTATAGCCAGTGCGGGCCAAAAAAGCGGGCTGTCCGAGGACGGTGCCTTGTATGTGACCAAATCGGGCCACGGTTCCCAGGTCCTCTGTGATAAAGGGTTGTAGCGTCGCAATGGCAGTAGGCCCCTGGATGGCAATTAGGGCGAGGTCTCGGGACAAATCTTTAAAGGTCAGGGTGGCGGGATCGAGGTGGGCCAGGAGCCAGTCTTTATCTTTGTCTGTGGTGGCGGCGTTGACGATGATTGTGACCCGTTCACTGCCGTCGGCGGTGGTGCCTTGGTTGTAGATGATCAGATCATCAATGATGCCCCCCTGGGGGTTGAGCAGGACGGTGTATTGGGCTTGACCGACCGGCAGCTTGCCCAGGTAGGAGGGGACGAGTTTTTGCAGTTGGGCCAGCACTGCCTTGCCCTGCAGGGTGAATTTGCCCATGTGGGAGATGTCAAACATCCCGGCTTGCCCACGCACGGCTTGGTGCTCTTGTTTGATGCCGCTGTACTGTACAGGCATTTCCCAGCCGGCAAAGTCGGTGAAGCGGGCGTTGAGATCGACGGAGAGAGGGTAGAGGGGAGTGCGCAGGGACATAGGGGCGTTGAATGGCTGGATGTGCGATCGATTGTACGTTGCGAGTACTCGCTCGTTCCCCATGCGCGTCAGGGATAGCGTGGGCAGCGGGATTTTCTCCGCCCCAACGGGGTTGTTAAGCCCTGGGGTGCGGACCTTGCACTGCATAGATGGGGAGCTTACTTTGTTTGCCGCGCGGGATAACCTCGCCTAGCCAACGCAGTTGGAAGGGGTGATTGGCTGGCAGACCATTAATAATGTCCCCACTGGCGATGACTTGGCAGTGATAGGTCTTGGTCATTTCTTCTAGGCGGGAGGCGGTGTTGACCACATCGCCAACCACGGTGGTATCCATGCGCTGGTTGGCCCCGACGGTGCCAATCAGGCCTCGACCGGTGTGGATGCCGATGCCCACCCGCAGGGGCGCATCGAGGGGGAAGCGATCGCGATCTTGATTAAAGCTTTTGAGGCGATCACCAATGGCGATGGCCGCATTCACCCCATCGAGGATGTGATGATCAGGGCGATCGAACACCGCCATCACCGCATCCCCCAGGTACTTGTCCACAAAGCCATGGTTGACGGTGATCGCTTGGTTAAGCTGCTCAAACAGGGCGTTGAGCCACCCAAAGGTTTCGCGGGCTTCTTGGAACTCAACAATTTGGGTGAAGTCACGAATGTCGCAAAACAGCACCGTCATCTCTGACTCCGTGGCGTTGCCCACCTGGATAGACTCCACCCCGCGCGGGGCAATGCGGCTGAGGAACTGCTCGGGCACAAACAGGTGAAACTTCTCGGATAAGGTTTCGCTGATTTTTTGCGCCGCCGACATTTGCCGCTCGTAGCGATCGCGGGTTTTCTGAAGCAGCCGAGCTTGGGTGGCTAGGGTTTGCTGGGTGGTTTTGTCGCGCATCGCTTGCAGTCGCAGCGTCGCCTCAATTTTCTTGAGCACCAGCTCGGTTTTGATGGGCTTGGTTAAATAGTCGTCCCCCAGGGCGTCAACCCCCGCCAGACGGGACTCGTCATCATCTAGGGCGGTGAGAAAAATGATCGGCACCGTACCGAGGGCCGGGTCCTCCCGCAGTTGGCGGCAAACCGCAAAGCCATCCATCTCGGGCATCATCACATCCAGCAAAATCAGGGCGGGGCAATCTGCTTTGGCTAGGGCCAGGGCCTCTGCCCCTGAGGCGGCAGTTTGGACGGTATACCCTTCCATCTCCAATAACTCACCCATCAGAAATAAATTCTGGGGCTCATCATCCACAAGCAAGATGTAAGGCGGAACAGCCATAGGTTAATAGAGCGCTGGGTAGATTGCTGTCAACGGAATCGTGGGGAACGGACCTATAGCGCTGGCCACCCTGCTGAGGACACCTGGGATCGCTCTGATCCTGAGCGCAGCAGCAAAGGGACTCGCAGCCTTGCCCTAGCGGACTGGCGACTGCGATAAACCGCCGTCGCAGCCTGGTTCGCAGGGTCAAGCCAAAGGGGACTGCAACACCTTACAAGGGGGAGTCGCCCCCGCCAGGATCAGCCACGCTTAAGAGCGATCGCAGCCGCTGGCCCAACAGTGCAAAGTCGAGGGGTTTGCTGATGTAATCGTCGGCCCCCATGGCCAGACAGCGATCGCGATCCCCCGCCATGGCCATGGCCGTGACCGCAATGATCGGCACGGGCTGCCAGAGGGGGTGCGATCGCATTGCCTGAATGAGCTGGAAGCCATCCACCCCAGGCAGTTGGATATCCATCAGTACCCCATGGGGAAGGGTGTTAGCCGTAATCAAATCAGAGTGAATCGTGTCGAGCATAGTTTGTCCATCACTGACCAGCTCCACCTCAAACCCGTCAGTCTCTAGCGCCTCAGTGATCAGGGTTTGATTGTAGGGATGGTCTTCTACCACCAAGATCCGGATGGCCCCTTGCTTGGCCGATGGGGCTTTGAAAGGGGCCGGTGTGATCGCTTCAGGGAGACTCCCACCGGTATGGGCCACCCCATGGCGCAATTCAGGCAAGGGCAGCCACACCCGAAAGATGCTGCCTTGATTGGGCACCGACTGGAGAGACACCGTTCCCCCATGGAGTTCGGCCAAGCGTTTGGTCAGCACCAGCCCTAAACCGGTACCGTCATGGTGACGATTGAGGGAGGCATCAATTTGTTGAAAGGGGCGAAACAGCAGGGGCAGCTTCTCGGGGGCAATGCCAATACCGGTGTCGCTGACTTGAATGCACAGGTAAGGGGTGCTGGCGTTGACCGGGCTGGCGTCGGGGCGAAAGTCTTGCTCTAGCTCGGTGCCATAGGCGAGCTTGACCGCCAGCTTGATGCGACCCTTCTCCGGGGTGAATTTCACCGCATTTGACAGCAAATTAATCACCATTTGCCGGACGCGGCGCTCATCTAGGGTGACCTGATCGAGACCGTAGTCGAACTCCAGGGATAGGGCCAACCGCTTGCGATCCACCCGAGGCTGAATCATTTGCAAACATTGGTGGCAGAGCTTTTGGATGGAAACCGTTGTCAGCTCTAGCTCAACCCGACCGGCCTCGACCTTAGAGAGATCTAAAATGTCGTTGATCAATTGCAGCAGATGCTCGCCGCTTTGGCGAATGGCGCGGATGTGCTTGGTGGGGCGATCGCCCAAATCATGCTGGTGGCGCAACACCAAATCCGAAAAGCCCAGAATGCTATTGAGGGGCGTCCGCAGCTCGTGGGACATGGAGGCCAAAAAGGCGGACTTGAGTTGGGAGGCCCGCTCTAGGTCGTAATTGATCCGCTGGAGCCGATCTTGGGACTGGGCGCGCTCGATCGCGGCCCCCAGGGTGCGGCAGGCGGCCAGCAGCATATCCTGCTGGGGGGCCTCCTGGAGCTTTTGCAAACTGCGGGACTCTAGGGTGACCACCCCAATGATGGAGCCGTCAGCAGAGGGAATCGGAAAAATCCCCAGTTGGCCGATGGAAGGATGACAGAAGCCTTTCACCGCCTTGGGATGTTGGGCGTAGTCTTCGACAAACAGCGGTTTGCCGGTTTCGACCACTTCCCACAGGAGCCCTTGGCCATATTCAATGCCCTGGTTCAGCACCGCTTCCATATCTGCGACTAGGGGCTTGCCGTGGGTGGCGATAAACTGACCCGAAATCAGGTTGGTGAGGGCTCCGGCTCGGCGATTTTGGCCCTGGCCGCTCACCACTTTTACATCCCCAAAGGCGGCCCCCATGGCCTCGACCAGGTAACCCAGGGCAAACCGGCCCACCTCTTCCAGGTTGTGGGAGGACTGCAACCGCTCCGTTAACCCCAGCAAAAAGCTCAGCCGCCGCACCTCATCGGCCAGTTGGTTTTGATAGCGCCGCTGCACCGACACATCTCGCAAAATCAGGAGCTGCCCCCCGTCGGAGGTGACCGTGATCGACAGCTCCAAATAGGTCTGGTTGCGCTGGCTAATCTCAATCACCCGATCCTGTTCGGGGGAATTGAGGCAACCGTCGATCACGATTTGGCGCTGCTGGTCGGTCCAGTGGTTTTGGGCCACCAGGAGATCGAGCATGGCGGTGAGGGTGGGCCGCTGCTCTAGCCAGCTTTTGGTTAATCCCCACATGTCGGCGAGGCGCTCGTTGAAGAGCACCAATCGCTGTTCGGCGTCTAGCAGGGCGATCGCGTCATCGACGTTGTTTAAAATTAACGCCCGCTCCGCTTGGATCTTCTGGAGCCGGTGCTCTGCGGGATTAATCAAGCTCATACCTTCCCTCGGATCGGTGGATCCGATCGCAATAACAAACCTGAGGCGAAAACGGATTGAGGCGCTGGGTGCAGCTGGTGCATCCGCTCAGACTATCGATCCCTGAATCGTGCTATACCCTGTTTACTTAACTTAACACTCTCCTCAGGATGTTAAGGCAGCAGGAAGAGAATGGAGCCGTTCGCCTCGGCCTCAAACACGCCTTGATCTGAACGGCTCATCCCTGGGTGATGCCCTTCCAGTCTGAATGGCCGTAAGGTTATGCTTGGCAAAGCGTCTAGGTCAACCATGAATACGCCTCAAACCCTCTCGCCTACTGGCACTTGGCTGGCGACTTCTTGGCAGGATTACCTCCACACCGTTGAGAAGCCTGCCTATGAAAAGGCGAAGGCTTACTATTATCGAGACTCAATGTGGTTGGAAGTCCCACCCGTCGGATTCGACCACAGCACCGATCATGGGTTGGTGGCTTTAGCGATCAATCTGTTTGGCATTACCCACGGGTTGCAGTTGATGCTGGCTGATAATTGTTCGTATCGAAAGGTTGGGGTGCGGGAATGTCAGCCGGATCTATCGTGTTAGAGGATGTTTGAAAAGTCGGTCTTGAAGTAATAAAAGCTCTCAGGGTATAAGTTGCGACAAGTA
>JAQCKL010000210.1 GCA_027592485.1 Cyanobacteriota bacterium | reverse complement strand
GACGGCTCCTCAGTGCTGAACCAGTTGGATCAGTTCCAAACCCGCTACGGCTACCTCAGCGATGTGGCCACCGATATCTCCATCCCCACCTGGCAAGAAAACCCTCACCCGGTCAGGGAGCTGTTTGCCCAGCTCGTGCTCTCATCGTCCCCAGCATCCCCCCCCCAGTCATCATCACCGGCTGAACCCGCGCCCCCCCCTTGGCAACAAAAACAAGTCCAGGCCCGCCTCACCCTCAAGGGCCAGGTGAATGAAACCTACAGCCGCCTGCTGGCGGAGCTGCGGTGGACGATGGTGGCGTTGGAGCAACGGGCAATCGCCGAGGGCTGGCTACAGGCACCGGGGGATATCTTTTTCCTATCCTATGGGGAGCTGCAAGACCGGATTCAGGGGAATGCGGGGCAGCTTGCTTGCGGGCTCAGCGACGTGATTGCGGCCCGCCGCTATCGGTTTGAACAGGATGAAGCCCTAAAAGGGGTGCCCTATTTGGTCTATGGCAACGACCCACCCAACCTAGCCCAATACGTCCCGGCAGCTTCCACCAGCGGCCAGATCCTACAGGGCATTGCCGCCAGCCCCGGCCAAAGGGAGGGCACGGTCAAAGTGCTCACCCAAGGACAGTCGGTGGCGGCGATTACGGCGGAGACGATCTTGGTGGTGCCCTATACCGATGCCGGTTGGGCTCCGGTGCTGGCCCGCGCTGGGGGACTGATCGCTGAGGTGGGGGGACGGCTCTCCCATGGGGCGATCGTGGCGCGGGAATATGGCATCCCAGCGGTTATGGATGTGGCCGATGCCACCCAGCGACTGCAGGAGGGGCAGCGGGTGCGAATCGATGGGGAACGGGGAACGGTGGAATTGCTGTAGGCCGCAGGGATCTACACCCTCCCAAAACAGGGATCGCCTGGAGCAGCACCAGAGTTACAGATTTGGTAACGGCAACCCAATGCCAATGGCGCTGTGGCAGGTTAAATGAACCCATTACGCTCAAAAAGTTGTGAGGATCATGAAACCAGTCAAACGTTATTTCCCCAGGCGCTTTGCAGCGGCGGTCCTAGCCTCAGCCGCTTTAACATCGGGGTTAACATTTACGCCTGGAGTGACATCAATGGCCCTCGCTCAGGAAACGGTATTACGCACCCTGACCGTCACCGGGCAAGGGCAAGCATCCGTGCAAACCACCAAAGCCCTGGTCGTGCTAGGGGTAGAGCTGCAAGGCAACACTGCCGCCACGGTGCAACGAGATATTGCCCAGCGATCTGCGACGGTGGTTGAGCTCCTGCGATCGCGCCAAGTCGAAAAGCTCGAAACCACCGGCGTACAGCTGAGCCCCCAATACCGCTACGACAATGGCCGCGCTGACATCATTGGCTATAGCGGCAGCAATACCGTCAGCTTTGAAATACCCACAGAAGCCGTCGGCGCGCTCCTCGATGAGGCGGTGAATGCCGGAGCCAACCAAATTCTCAGCGTCAGCTTTATTGCGGATGATGGGGCGATCGCCGCCGCCCGTCAGCAAGCCCTGCGGGAAGCCACTGCCGATGCCCAAATCCAAGCCAATACGGTGCTGAGTGCCCTTGACCTAGGGCCACAAGAAATTGTCAGCATCCAAATTAACGGCGCATCAGCCCCCATCCCCATCCATCTGCCGCAGCGGGCAGAGTTTGCCGTGGCTCAAGCCGATGTCTCCACCCCGGTCATGGGGGGTGAGCAGACGGTACAGGCCAGCGTCACCCTGCAAATTCGGTATTAATCGGATTCAGATCCCCAGTTTCTTCGGGGAGACTCAGGGATTCTGACAGGGTCCAAAGCAACCGGGGATCTCAAAGCCCCTACAGCTTTCGATAAGCGCGTTTGGACGCAATCTTGCCGTCCTTCAGCGTTAACAGATCACAGGCTGGGATCTCAAACGCTTCCCCCTGAGCATTGGTACCCGTCGCCAGTACCTCAATCACAATCTCATCCCCCACTGCAAAGTGGCGGATCGACTGCCATTGAATATCGGGCGCTGACTCAAAGAGTCCCTCCACTGCGGCTCGCACTGCAGTCGTGCCCTGGTAGTGGGTTCCCCAGGCTCGAGAAGAGGGCTCGAATTCACAGTCATCGGTCATCAGCGCCATAATCCCATCGACATCGTGACTGCTCCAGGTTTGCAAAAAGCTTTGGACAAAATCGTCCAGTTCCACTGGTGTCATCAAGTACGCTCCGTTCACATTTTGTAGGGGCTATATGGGGGCGCAGACTGCTGCGCCCGCCGAAATCTCAAGTGAGAATCGTCATAGATAGAGCCAGTTAGGCTCTGACCGACACCAAATCAGCCCTGGGGACACCACTTGCCCCCTGACCGAGATCAACCCAAGCCGGTTTTGGCATCACCTTCGCAGGGGCCAAAGCCCCCTGCTCACTGGGGTTTTGCATGATGTAGGGGGTCAGATCCATATATTGGTCGAGGTGCTCACCAACCGCCTGCCGGAGGCGGAGCATCATCCGCTCATAGTCCTTGGGCTCCTGGTCTGCGATCGGGCAGCGGTTCCCCACTTCAATTTCCTCTTCCCGCATGATTTGCCAAACCAAACGCTGGCGCTGCCGATGCTCAGGGCACAGGTGCCCCCACACATTGGTGTCACTGATTTGATAGGGCTCATCGCAGATCCCATTGAAGTGATCGCGGGAACTCACCTCGCCAAACCGGCGCACCAAGGAGATCGCCTGGGGATAGTTGTGGGACATATAGGCGATCTGGTTTTGCTCCTCCAACATGTCGTAAAGCTCCCGCACATAGGCTTCATAACCGGCGAATTGAGCCTGGGACAGATCGCCCTGATCCAACGCCGTCAGCACCGATTGCAGGGCCTGGTAAGCCGTGGCCACGCCCCCGGTTAAGCCAGGAGAGCGCAAAGGGTCAATAAAAAAGGCGGCATCGCCAACCAGTAACCAGCCATCCCCCGTGACCTCTTTAGCAAATCGACGGAAGTTTTTCCGCACCGCATAGGGACTGTGGTTGGGATAGTAGTCATCCAGAATTTCAGCCCCCTCCAGCAGGGTCGCCAAGGCGGGGATTTTAGCTTTGTAATGGTCAAAGGCGGCTTCGGCTCCCTGATTAAGGGCCTGATCACGATCGCTCCGCAGCACAATGCCGATACTCCAGATCTGCTCGTAGGGGCAGTCAAACTTTTGCGAAAGCTCGTCACGGGTCAGCATCGGCGTCTCGGGATCGGCCAGATAGTTCACCATGGCCATCAGATTTTCATCTGAGGCTTTCTCCCAAGAGACGATCGGGATATACCAGACCCATCCCTCTTTGAAACACAGGTGCTGGGTGTACTCATCACGGGGAAACTCGGCCACATTTTGCCAACCGGTGTACTCGTTCAGCCACTTCACATTTTTGAAATAGGCCCAAGCCGCACTGGTTTGGAAGGGGACATTCGATTCGGCATACCCACCAAAGTGACGGCCCAAAACACTAGATGGCCCTGAGGCATCGACCACAAGGCGGGCCTGAATCGTCGCCGCACCCTGGGGGGTTTCACAACTCAGGTGATTGCTCCCCGCTTTAAAGGTCGATTCCTTCGGTTTAACCGTATGGCTAAATCGGACCGAAACCCCAGCGAGCTGGGCGTTAGCAACCAACAAACTATCGCAGGTGCGCCGTTCCACCTGGAAGGTTTCGTCAAAAGTTTCGGTGATGTACTCAGGGGCCGTCTGCAAGGCGGTGGTGTGGGCATCTGTGTGAAAGAAGCCCAGGCCATTCTTGGTATAGAACAAGCGCTGCAAGACATCATGGCGAATGCCCGTAGAACGCATCGCCCGACAAAAACCGGACAGCGTGCTCTCGCCGATTTTATGACCCGGCGCTGCGGCCCGGTCTAGGACAACCACATCAAGGGCAGGCCGTTCCTGCTTTAGCCAGGTGGCCAACAGTAGCCCTTGAGGACCCGCACCGATCACCGCAACATCGCAATTGTCAGTCTGATTGGTAGATGCAGAATACATGGTCTTTAATGCTCCCTGTTCAACCCAATAAAAGGAATAGATCGCGCTAGCCAGAAACCATCAAACATTTAGATCGGAAACACTTCGGACATTGTAAAGCAACAGGGTTTAGGGTCATTTCAGCCCTGCCGATCCAGGAAATAAATCACTGCCCTTGGGATCACATTTAGCTACATCAAATACGGATAAACCACCACGGCAGAATAGCTATCCTGGCTTATTCATTGATTTAAACTAGTAGCTTTTTTGACTTAGGCGATTATTTGAATCGCTCTAAATGTTCATGAAAAACATTTCATATTTCCAGAAATCATCGTGTCGATCGCTGGTTTCATCACCCCCCAGGACGAGCTATCAATGACCGAGCAGCATTCTTCCAGCAGATCTGACTTTTGCCGAACTGCATTGCCCATCCCGTCCATCAATACTTGAATCCGCTTCGTCGATCGCAAATCCTGATGGGTTAGCCGCCACAGATCATGGCCGGGGTCAGCCTACCCCAGCGGCACCCATCACCAGTCCGCCTCTGCATCTCCCAATCTCTGCATCTCCCAACCTCTACATCTCCCAAACAGTAGAAAATCCGCGCTATCCCCAACCCCGCCTTCACGGGCCAGGACCAGGAAGATTTTACCGATCGCCCCAATTCCCCATGACCACCCAATGCTTGATCACGGGAAGTTTCAGGGTTTCACTCCCCCCGTTGGTAGTGGGTCAGGTTTTCCGGCAGGGCAATATTCGCAGCCAGCTTGGCATCGGGAATCGGTGTGCCTGGGGTTAATTTCAGGGGCAATTGTCCTGCCCAAACGGGGAGTGCGTAATCTTCGGCATTGTCATTGGGACCACCGTTGCGGATTTTGGCGGACCCTTCTGAGATCGGGAAGGCCAGTACCGTGGTGCCTTTGACTTCTTGGGGGGTGGGGGTGCGGGCGTATTCCCATTGCCCTGGGGTGATATGCTCCGACAGCACCTTCAGAGCCTGCAGTTTTGCGGCTTCACCCTCAATCAACCTGGCCCGCCCAAACAGCACCACCGAGCGATAGTTCATGGCGTGGTGAAAGAGCGATCGCGCGATCACGATCCCATCCAGCAAGGTAGCCGACACACAGATATCAACCCCCTGTTCCAGATTCTGGAGCATCCGGCTTGCGGTGGAGCCATGAAGATAGAGGACATTGCCCTCCCGTCCGTAACCCATGGGAATCACAAAGGGCTGGTTCTCAACGACAAACCCCACCTGTACCACCAGGGCTTCGTCCAAAATTTGGTTAATGACAGCGCGATCGTGGTGGCCGAGACGGGGACCCCGTTTGACTCGACTGCGATCGGTGACTGGTAGCGATTCGGTCTGGCCCATGATGTTTAGGTAAAAGGTCTATAAGCTTTGGCCACTTGGCTTAAGACACCGAGTATCCCTCTGATGCTTTGCGCAAAAGCAAAGTGGCGCGCAGTCTTGTCCTAACCGGACTGGCGACTGCTATCTGGGCTATGGGGTTAAGGTAAAAGCTAAATTGGTCTGGTTCAAGGGCCAATTTTGACTTTTTAAACCAGTCCAATTTATTGCCGGATGGATTTAGTCCTCACCCTCGATCGCACCGCGCCCCTGCCGCTGTATCAACAGTTGGCCGCCGCCCTGCGCGAGGCCGTCTTGCAAGGCCGACTGCAGCCCCAACAGCCACTGCCGTCATCCCGCCGCTTGGCGCAGTCTTTGCAGGTGTCGCGATCGACGGTGACCCAAGGCTACGAGCAACTCCTGAGTGAAGGGTATTTTGAAGCTCGGGGCGGCTCGGGCACCTTTGTTTGCGCGCAACTGCCCGATGACTATCTGCACCCGGCAGGGCTGGCTCGACAGCAGTCAGAGCCATCTGAACTGACCCAACTGTCTCGCTTGGGCAGCACCCTGTTAGCGGACACCCCTTTGAAAGTGGCGGACCCGGATGGGGGCATTAGCTTTCGATTGAGCAATCCCGATACGAGCCAATTCCCGATTCAGCTCTGGCGACGGCTGCTGTCTCGCCACTGCCAAACGACCTCAGCCCGGTTGAACTACAGCTCGGATGCCCTGGGCTATGGGCCGCTCAGAACGGCGATCGCTGATTATTTGCGCCGGTCTCGGGCCGTGCAGTGCCACGCGGATCAAGTGATCATCGTGAATGGCTCCCAGCAAGGGCTGGATCTCATGGCCCGCCTCACCCTTGATCCCGGCGATTGGGTAGCGGTGGAAGATCCGGGCTATTTAGGGGCACGCCGCTGCTTTTCAGCCTATGGGGCGCAATTACAAGGGGTCGCGGTTGATGCAGCAGGGTTAACGGTGGAAACCCTGGACCACTATCGCCAACCCTTCAAGCTACTCTACGTCACCCCTTCCCACCAATTCCCTACCGGGGCGACGCTATCGCTGTCCCGCCGCTTGGCCCTGCTGCAATGGGCCAAGGAAACCGGGACATTGATTCTAGAAGATGATTACGACAGTGAATATCGCTATGGCGATCGCCCAATGCCAGCCTTGCAAGGGCTCGATCAAAATAGCAGCGTGATTTACACCGGCACGTTTTCTAAAATCCTGTTCCCGTCCCTGCGTATCGGCTATTTGGTGGTACCAGAACCCTGGGTGCTGTTAGTGAACCGAGCCAAGTGGCTGTGCGATCGCCAAGCCCCTACGTTGGAGCAGTGCGCCCTGACCGATTGCCTGACCGAGGGACATTTTGAACGGCACATTCGCCGCATGCGCCATCTCTATAATCAACGCCGCCAAGTACTGGTGAATGCTTTGAAGCATTACCTGGGTTCACGGGTCACCATTCTGGGGGAGAACGCCGGTATTCACCTGATGGCGAAAATCGAGACGGGCTTAGCCGATCAGGAGGTGATTCAACGGGCCGCAGTTGTCGGGGTAGGGGTGATTAGCGCCCAAAGCTATTACTTGAATGAACCCAAAACCGGGGAGTTTATTTTTGGCTATGCCCAACTGGATGAAGCGCAAATCGAGTTGGGCATTCGTAAGCTGTCGCAGGTGTTGAAGGCATAGGATGCATTGATGCATTGCGGTCTAACGAACTCCCCTCAACCAAGGAATTCAGGCTGGTATTCTGGGGCCGTCCCCTCCTGAGAGGCGTGCCTGCAGGGCAGGGTGGGTTTTCTTTTACCCTGAGAGCACTATGTCAGCAGAAATCCACGATCGCTTCCTCACCATTGCCCAGGATCTCAGCCCCGACTTGGCGGGGGCGATCGCCCGCACCGGTCCCGTTGAGCTAGTCCCCCACCAGGATCTACCCCTGCCAGAACGGCTCTGTCGCGCCGTGGCGGGGCAGCAATTATCGGTGAAGGCGGCGGCGAGTATTTGGGGAAGGGTGGTGGAGAGCGCTGAGGGCAAGTCTCTGATCGACCATTTCGCCACGGCTGATCCGCAAGTGTTGCGGGACTGTGGGTTGTCGGGGGCTAAGGCAAAAGCGGTGGGGGCGATCGCGGCGGCAGCGATGGCGGGAGAGTTGGATGCCGAGGTATTGGGGGGTATGGAAACGGCGGCGCGGACCCAGCAACTCACCCAGATCTGGGGGATCGGCCAGTGGACCGCCGACATGCTCAACATCTTCTATTTTGGCGACCCGGACCTCTGGCCCGACGGCGACACTACCGCCCGCAAAACCCTCGAACAACTCACCAG
>JAQCKL010000209.1 GCA_027592485.1 Cyanobacteriota bacterium | reverse complement strand
ATCCCGACCAGTTACCTTATCTCAAAACCGATCAGGGCATCCAGATCTTTCTCTGGGAATCGTTCCCAGCCCATGGGGTGACCAGTCAATGCCAGCTCTGTTTGACGACCGTGGGGGCCAACACCGCTGAGTTAGGGGCTTTAGGGATACCGATGGTGGTGCTCCTCCCCACCCAGCAGTTGGATGCCATGAATGCCTGGGATGGCCTCTTAGGGCTGCTGATTAATTTACCCCTGGTGGGCAAGCCGTTGAACCGGCTGGTGAATTGGGTTGTGTTCGCCTATCTAAGCCGCAAGGGCAAGCTCTTTGCCTGGCCAAATATCTGGGCCGGGCGAGAGGTGGTGCCGGAGTTATTTGGACCCATTACGGCACAGCAGGCGGGCGATCGCATGTTGGCCTATCTTGAAAACCCTGAGACCCTGGCGGCGGTACGGCAAACCTTACAAGCCGTGCGGGGGGAGCCGGGGGCCGCGAAAAAGCTGGCGGCCCTCATCCTTAAGACCGTGCATGGGACTTAACGGCCAAACCCGGTGAGCAACGAGCCCCCCAAAACCAGACAGCATGGCTGCAATGGGTACCGTCATCATCAGCTACTTGAGGGAGGATACCCCACCGCTCACCCGATGCTGCCCTAAATCGCCTCTACTGCCAAGGGATACAGGTGATTTTGCGCTTAGACCAGGGTCAATGGCGCACTTTAGGGCAAGGGGCGATCGCCGATTGCGCCGTGGGACATTGGTCCTTAAGGCAAGGCTCGTTGTAAGCGTCTTCCGTTTCCAGCGGGGGAGGCGGTTGGCCAAACACCATCTCGCAACTGAAGTCTTCGAAATTGGGCGTCATCGTTAGGGGAATCCCAAAATCCTCAGTAAAAAAAGTCTGGGTCGGCAACTTGCACATATTGATGCACATGCCCACACAGCGGCTCTGCTCTAAATAACGGCAGCGCTCAATATGTACATTACTTTTTTGAGCCCGAGAGCCCCCATCGCGGGTGGGGACTTCCACCGTCGTGACCTCACAAGGACCCACCAGCCACTCAAACAACAGCGTGGCAAACCAGGCGTTCAGTTCACAGACCAGTTGAGTTGGCGAGAATAGGGTGCGAATCAACCACAGGGCCGGGGCAGGCACCAGAGATTTTAGGACAACAGCGACTGAAGCTTGCTGTTCTTGGGCATTGCGCCCCCGCATGATCTGCTCAGACAGTTCGACAAACCCCTGATAACCCTGGGATTGACGCTGGGCTCCGATCGCATGGGCCATCTTCCGGCTAAATAGCCAGATAAAAGCCCGCGCAAACCAGCCATCATGGTAAACCGTGGCTTCGTTCGTCATTTGCTCCGTTGCGCGAGGGCGACCCAGGGAATCCATCACATCTACAATTCGTCTACCACTCTCCAGGGTAATGGAATCGGACCGCCCCATCTAGCTTTGGCCACTTTGCTTCAGACACCTCGGGGCGTCCTGATGCTCAGCACAGGAGCAAAGTGACTGTGATAGGCTCATTCAGAGGATTTTTGAAGGGGCAGTATTTTCCTATGGTTAGCGATCCATCCCAGCCTGCGGCTCCAGAAGCGGAGGCGAATGAACATCCAGCCGACGACAGCTCAACCCCATCGCAAAACCCAGCCTTTGGCTGGAACGCCTACGCCGAGAAGCTCAACGGACGCTTTGCCATGGTGGGTTTTGCGGCGCTGCTAGTATTAGAACTCTTGACCCGCCAAGATTTTTTTACTTGGCTGGGATTTTAGCGCGCTGGAATTTTAGCGAACGGTTAGGGAGTAGCGCCCCTGATCTGCGGGCGAGTAACCATTGGCGATGATCCGATAAAGACCGTCCCGAGGCAGGGTGACCACAATTCGGGAGTTGGTACTTCCAGATTGAAAATCGTCGTTACTGTCAATCAGGTTGCCATTGTCATCGGCGAGGGCAAGATAGGTATCAAATTCACTACTCTCAAGGGAAATGGTGACCCGTTGGCCCGCCTGCCCTTGGAAGGTGTACTCATCGTAATAGGTATTATCTGGAGCCAAGGCATCCCCTGAATCCAAGCTACCTTGCCGCCGCAAAATGAAGTCACTCGCGTTACCGCCAGAGTTGCTGCCACTATTGCCCTGGGCAGAAGCCGAGCTGCCGCCACCCACTTGGCTCAAGCGCAGCTCGTAGTTACCCAGTTCCCCCTCTGAATAGGAGTTGGCCAGGATAACGTAGCGCCCGGTCACTGGCAGGGTGGTGACGAGGCGAGCATTGAGTTCACCCCCACTGTCGTCATCTTCTACATAGAAATCATCGTCATCCAGACTAATCAGGATCACATAGGGGTCAATGTCACGGCTGACCATATCAATGGCGACCCGCTGGCCGGCTTGCCCTTCAAAAACATAACCATTGAAGAAACTGCCGTCAGGCAAGATATTACTGTTCTCTCCCAATTGCCCTCGAATCGTGGCGTTGAGGCTGATGCCTTCGGGGGGATTGTCGCTCCGGGCTCCAGATGCACTGGCGGTGGTGGTAGCACTGCCATTTTGAACCGAGGCAATGAAGGGGACCACTTCATCGGTAGGGATCGCAAAGCCAATGCCAATGCTGCCCCCCTGTTCTCCGGTAGTAAAGATGGAGGTGTTGACCCCAATCAGTTGGGCATTGCTATTCAGCAAAGGTCCACCTGAGTTCCCAGGATTAATCGCCGCATCCGTCTGAATCAGGTTGCGATCGCGATCGATCCGACTCACGATACCGGTGGTGAAAGTGCCCTGAAGGCCGAAGGGGCTGCCGATCGCAAAGGCGGCTTGGCCAATGCGTATCGATCCTGAAGCGGCAATGGGCATGACCGGTAGGTTACTGGGCGCATTCCGAATCTGCACGGCGGCCAGATCGAGGCGGCCTTCTCCATAGCCCACCACATCGCCGACAAATTCTCGGCCATCCGCCAGGATCACGGTAACCGTGCGGTTATTGCCGACCACGTGGGCATTGGTCAACACCAAGCCATTCGCACTAACGATGCTACCGCTGCCGCCGCCGCTGCCAGTCTCAATGGCAACCACTGCCGGACTGGCCTGTTCATAAACCCGAATGTTGGTTGCCTCGTCACTGGACTGGGCCGTGGTGAGTTGGGTTTCGGGACGGACGGTTTCGGGAAGGGCGGCGATCGCAGGGGACAGTCCTGCCACCGTTGCCAATGCTACTGTTCCTGAACTAACGAGTTGCCACCAATATTTCCGCATCATTGTCTGTAACTGCGCTCTTGCCTTGTGATCATTAAATACTGCCAAGCCATCCACTGTTCCGGTCTATGGAAGAAATGTTTTAACGTTTGGCCCGATTAGCCGCCATGCCTGCGTGCCGTGATCAGCTGTCATTATCCTAAGACTTCAAAGCATGGCAACAGGTTTCCTGAGAACTATTTGGCTATTCAGGTTTACGGGTCAGTGCGACCTACCCATAGTTCCCACAAAACCCCCCAACCCAAAATTAGGGTTGGAGGGCTTTTGGCAAATCAGGCTTGAGTTGTTCGGGTCCAGGTTCTATCCCCTGGGTAGAGCCGGTGCGGTTAGTGGCAACCAGGCCAAGGGCTGAATAGACCCATTTTCATTCAAGGCAAGCACCTTCTCCCGCAGGTGATCGGTGAGCTGCAGGGTAGTGGCGTCATAGACCTGGGTCAATAGCTTGGGGTAGAGACCAAAGCCAATGATCGGCACCAGCAAGCAGGCGATGATAAACACCTCCCGAGGCTCGGCATCGATTAGCACCTCTTTTTCATTCAGTTCCTTATTTTCCGGTCCATAGAAAATTTCCCGCAGCATCGACAGCAGGTAAATCGGGGTCAAGATCACCCCGATCGCCATCAGGATTACCATGATCAACTTGAAGTTGAAGCTATAGGCGTCACTAGTGGCGAAGCCCACAAACACCATCAACTCCGCCACAAAGCCACTCATCCCCGGCAAGGCCAAAGAGGCCATGGAGCAGGTGGTGAACATAGCGAAAATTTTGGGCATTTTCTTGCCGACCCCACCCATTTCACTGAGGATGAGGGTGTGGGTGCGATCGTAGGTGGCCCCCACCAGGAAGAAGAGGCTGGCCCCAATCAGGCCATGGGAGACCATTTGGAGGACCGCCCCGCTCAGCCCCAGGTTAGTGAAAGAGGCCAACCCGATCATCACAAAACCCATGTGGGAAATGGAAGAATAGGCAATCTTTCGCTTGAGGTTGCGCTGGGCAAAGGAGGTCAGGGCGGCGTAGATGATGTTGACAACACCAAGAATGACCAATAGGGGGGCAATCACCCCATGGGCCTCCGGCAACATGCCCACATTCATCCGCAGCAGGGCATAGCCCCCCATCTTCAGCAAAATCCCCGCCAGCAGCATGTGCACCGGGGCCGTAGCTTCCCCGTGGGCATCGGGCAACCAGGTATGCAGGGGAATAATCGGCAACTTCACCCCATAGGCAATCAAGAAGGCCACATACATAAATAACTGGAAGTTGAGCGGGTAATCCTTCGCCGCCAAAGCCCCCATATCAAAAGTAACGGTGTCTCCATAGAAGGCCATCGCCAAAGCTGCCACCAGAATAAATAGCGATCCCCCAGCGGTGTAGAGGATGAATTTGGTCGCAGCATAGAGTCGCCGCTTACCGCCCCAAATGGATAGGAGCAGGTAAACCGGGATCAGCTCTAGCTCCCACATGAAGAAGAACAAAAGCATGTCCTGGACAACAAAAACCCCCAACTGGCCGCTGTACATCGCCAGCATCAGGAAGTAAAACAGGCGGGGTTTCATGGTGACGGGCCAGGAGGCCAAAATCGCCAGGGTGCTGATAAAGCCGGTCAAGAGCACTAACGGCATCGACAGGCCATCGACTCCCACCGACCATCGCAGGTCGAGTTGAGCCACCCAGGTGTAGCTTTCGGCCATTTGGAGGCCGGAGCCCTGCAGGTCATAGCCCTGGCAAAAGCCAATGACCAGCAAGACAAAATCGATCAGACCAACGGTTAAGGCATACCAACGAATAGTGCGCCCATTTTGATCCGGGATGAAGGGAATCAGCAGGGCCGCAGTAATTGGTAAAAGGGTGGTAACCGTTAACCAAGGAAATTGAGCAAGATCCATAACGGTAATTTCTAGGGGCAGGATTTGAAAAAATGATTCGATGTCAGCGATCAAACTGATCCCCGCTGGGAAGGATCACACCCACAACCCCCTAAGCCTCATTAGAGAGACGGTAATGAGGGGATGTGGATCACCCAGGCTGGCAGGGGAGAGCGGCCAGCGCTACCCAAGCAACGCTGACAACCCACCGCAAGCCAACGGATTACGTGACTCCCGATAGCAGGACCAATCCCAGCACTGCGCCAAAGACAATCAGTGCGTAAAACTGGGCACGACCAGTTTCAAGGTATTTCAGACCTTCACCGGTTACCAAGGTGACAAAACCCGCCAAGTTGACGATGCCATCTACAATCCGCACATCGATTTCCAGCACTTGCTTAGCCAGCTTGCGGCTCCCTTGGACAAAGACCACCTCGTAGATGTCATCGATGTACCACTTGTTTTTAGAGAGCTGGTAGAAGGGCTTGATCCGAGTGGCGATCGCGGCGGGATCAATCACCCGCGTGCGATACATCATCACCGCTAAGGTAATGCCAATCAGGCCAATGCCGACGGAGGAGCCCCCCATAATCAGGAACTCATTCCAGTCAAAGGCCTCGGCTGATTCTGCGAGTCCCGACAATTCTTCCCCTGGGGGATGAATGAAGGCTTCGAAATAATTGGCAAAGGGAGTGCCCACCAAGCCAATCAACATTGAAGGCACTGCGAGAGCCATCAATGGAAAGGTCATCGCAAACGGGGACTCGTGGGGGGTCTCACTGTGGTGATGATCATCGTGCCCATCACCATGGGTGGATTCCTCTAGGGTGAGCTCTTGGGGATTCATCGCCCCCGGCCCGAGGGAAGCGCCCATGGCCATCAGTTGCTCCCGCTTCAGTTGCATCTGAATGGTTTTATCGGTGCCCCTAAACTCCCCCTCGAAGGTGGAGAAGTACATGCGGAACATGTAGAAGGCCGTGATCCCAGCGGTCAACCAGCCAATGCCCCAGAGCACAGGGCTGACCGCAAAGGTCGAGCCCAGGATTTCATCCTTAGACCAAAAGCCCGCAAAGGGCGGAATCCCGCAGATGGCGAGGGTGCCGATCAAAAAGGTAATCGCGGTGATGGGCATGTGTTTACGCAAGCCGCCCATCAGTCGCATGTCTTGGGCGAGCACCGGGTCGTGACCCACTACCCCTTCCATACCGTGAATCACAGAACCAGAGCCCAAAAACAACATTGCCTTGAAGTAGGCATGGGTCATCAGGTGAAAGAGACCGGCTCCGTAGGCACCGACCCCCATGGCCATCACCATGTAGCCCAACTGGGACATGGTGGAGTAAGCCAGCCCCTTCTTGATGTCGTTTTGGGTGATGGCGATACTGGCCCCCATGAAGGCCGTAAAGGCCCCCGTCCAAGCCACCACGGTCATTACGGTTTCCAGTTCCTCGAAGACGGGGAACATACGCGCCACCAGGAACACCCCAGCCGCCACCATGGTGGCGGCGTGGATGAGGGCGGAGATGGGGGTGGGACCTTCCATGGCGTCGGGCAACCACACATGCAGGGGGAATTGGGCCGACTTGGCCATGGGTCCGAGGAAGACCAAGATCGCAAAAATTGAGACCAGCCCAGCGTTGAGGCTGCCCGTGGTGACCAATTCCGTGAGGCGATCGCCCATCACGTCAAACTCAAAGCTGCCGGTGGCCCAGAAAATCGCCAGCATTCCCAGCAAGAGACCAAAGTCTCCGACCCGGTTGGTGACAAAGGCTTTCTGACAGGCATCCGCCGCGCCTTTGCGCTCATACCAAAATCCGATCAACAGGTAGGAACACATGCCCACCAGTTCCCAGAACACATAGACCTGTAACAAGTTGGGGCTAATCACCAGCCCCAACATGGACGAGCTAAATAAGCTCAAATAGGCATAGAAGCGCACATAGCCAGGGTCATGGGCCATGTAGCCATCGGTGTAGACCATCACCAAAAAGGCCACCGTGGTGACAATCACCAGCATTAGGGAGGCTAGGTGATCGATGGTGTAGCCCATCGTCAGGTGAAAGTCCCCAGCCGAGGCCCAGTCAATGGTGCGGGTATAGGCTTCTTGACCTTGAAATTGACTGAAAAATAATAGGAAGGACAGCACCATCGCTGCCCCCGTCAACGAAACGATAAAGACGGCGGCAGGACGCCGCAGCGTGCTGGTGGTCTGGCTATAACTCACTAGACCGGTGCCGACAATTGCCGCACCGACCAGTGGTAGAACCGGTACCAGCCAGGCGTATTCGTAAATTGCCTCGATTGATTCCATTCGTAGTGCCTACTCCACTGTCTGCCATAGGCGGCCAAAACCGCCTACATTTTGACATACGCCCAGGAATTAAATTGTCCAACCCCCAACGGACTTCCGTAGAACGGATTTAGACCGGTTCGGAGTTGGTTTTGACGACCCTGACCACTATCTGCAACATCAGCATGGGTTGCCATGGCCCAGAAGTATCAGGATGATCGTGCTTAGCGTAACAGGGGAATCCACTCCTACCCGTCCAGACGTAACAGGTTTTTCATATTGTGGTGAGTTTCTACTCAGCATCTCT
>JAQCKL010000208.1 GCA_027592485.1 Cyanobacteriota bacterium | reverse complement strand
TTTCGGGGCGGGTGGTGGCCACTTCCAGAGAGCCCGATCCGTCAGTGAGGGGATAGCGGAAATGCCACAGGTGGCCGTCCACTTCCGTGGGTTCCACCTCCAGGTCAGACACCGCTGATTGACTGGCAGGGCACCAGTTCACCATGTAGTTGCCCCGATAAATCAGGCCTTCCTGGTAGAGGCGAGTAAAGGCGGTGAGCACCGCCTGGGACAAACCCGCGTCCATGGTGAACCGCTCTCGGCTCCAATCCACAGATACCCCCAGCTTGCGGAGCTGATTGACGATGGTGCCGCCGGACTCCTCCTTCCATTCCCAGGCCCGTTCCAGAAAGGTTTCACGCCCCACCGCTTCACGGGTTTGACCTTGGGCCTTAAATTGCTTTTCTAGAATGGTTTGTACCGCGATGCTGGCATGGTCAGTACCCGGCAGCCAGAGGGTGTTGCGTCCGCGCATGCGCTGATACCGCACCAGGGTATCGATCAGGGCGTTTTCAAAGGCATGGCCCATGTGCAGGCTGCCGGTGACGTTGGGCGGCGGAATGACGACGCAAAAGGGCTCCCCTGGATGATCGGGATCCGCCTTGAAGACATGGCGGGCCTCCCAAGCCTGCTGCCACTTGTCTTCGGTGACCGTTGGATCGTACTGACTGGAGAGGGTGGGAAGGGTAGCCGTCATCGCAAATGGGTTACAGGCAGATAATTACCTCATGATTCTGCCACGCAGGCCTAACCGCCGCCATGGCAAATTATGCGATCGCCCCTTCCCTAGCCAGCGGCCAGGGATTCAAATCCCCTAAGGCACCGTGATATGGCAGTTGCCAGTCCGGTGAGGACAAGACTGAGAGCCCCTTTGCTGCGGCGCAATCCAAGGGGTCTTAAGCAACGGGGCCAGCGCTATACAGCCCGACAATTTTGTCCACCACCTGCTCAATCGTCAGCCCATCGGTGATCAATTCGATCGCATCCTCAGCTTTCCGCAACGGGGCGATCCGGCGGGTACTGTCTTTGCGATCGCGCTCATCAATGGCCCGCTCTAAATCCTCCAGACTGATGGTGGGTTGATTTTGATGGGCCAAATCTTGCCGCCGCCGCCGCGCCCGTTCCTGCACCGAAGCGGTCAAGAAGATCTTCAACTCCGCCTCAGGAAATACATGGGTCCCAATGTCGCGCCCTTCCATTACCAGACCCCCTTCATGGCCATAACCCTGCTGTTGCCGTAGCAACACCTGGCGCACCATCGGCTGAGCCGCCACCGTTGAGACTTGGGCCGTGACCGTGGCGGTGCGGACCGCTTGGGTCACTTCCTGGCCATTGACCCACACCCGGCTGGGGCTGGGTTGGCCCCCTTGGCTGGGATTGGCCCCGAGGCGAATCTCACAATCGGACAGCAGTTCTGCCACTGCCACTTCATCGGTAGGCTCAATCCCTGCTTCCAGGACTCGCCAGGTAACCGCTCGGTACATGGCCCCGCTGTCCAGGTACAGCAGCCCCAGATCTTCTGCCACCCGTCGCGCCACCGTTGACTTGCCTGCCCCCGCCGGACCATCGATGGCAATGATCGGTCGCCGCGATCGCAGCACCATATTGTCAATCAACCGGGTTTGGCCCAGGTGGGCCGCGATCGCCAATAATCCATCACTTTTGATTGATGTAAGGGGCACCAAGGTGTGGGGATGGACCAATTCCACATACTGGGGCCGCACCAAGGGGGCTGTCGCCAAGACCGCAGTGACGGACTGGAGTAATAGCTCGGCCTGGCGTTCCCCCTGATCAAAGGCTTGTTTAGCCGCCTGCAGTCCTTGGAAGAGAGCTATTGCCTGGCTGCGCTCCTCCGTAGAAAGGTACTGATTGCGAGAACTCAAGGCCAACCCGTCTGCTTCCCTCACGATGGGGCAACCCACCACCGTCACCGGCAAATTCAGATCCATCACCAGCTGCTGCAAAATCGCGAGTTGCTGGGCATCCTTCTGGCCAAAATAGGCTCGGGTCGGCAGCACCAAGGCCAGCAACTTGGTGACCACCGTGGTGACCCCGGCAAAATGTCCCGGTCGATGGGGGCCACACAAATGCTTGGTCAGGGCTGGCGGCGGCATCACCTGGGTTAGGGCCGCCGCCCCAGGGGAGGCCGTCCCATAGAGCGCCGTTGGCGACGGGCAAAACACTGCGTCTACCCCCGCTGCCTCGCATTGCCCTAGGTCAGAGGCTAAAGGGCGAGGATATCGATCCAAATCTTCCCCAGGGCCAAACTGGAGGGGATTCACAAAGATACTGACGATTACCCGGTCATTGTCTTGGCGGGCACGCTGAATCAAACTCAAATGCCCGGCATGCAATGCCCCCATGGTGGGTACTAGCCCCACTGAAATAATTTCTGGGGTAATTTCTGGGGCATTGATGGCCTGGGCCGGCTGTCGCCAGGCCGCCAAACAACATTGCAGTCCCTCTAGGGTGTGAAGTTGTTGCACCAATCAATGCTCCCAGTGACGCCGACAGGTTGACGAGGCCAGCCCCATGCTCGCAGGGACGATTCCAAGGGTTGACCGCACCACTTGCCCCCTGCAATTGATCCGCTACTCTGTGCCTGGATCTAGCCACAAGTTTTATAGGCTATCAGATCAAGATGTGCTGCAAAGGACAACGCTTTAATTGATTTCCTGGCCGGATCCTTGACTCAATAAAATCCCCCCGCAGGCCCATGGGCTCGCGGAGGGATTAGCACATTAGCTTTTCCCGTAGTGGGATGCAGCTAACGGTTCAACTGAAAACAGGACCGAAAGTATCGGGCAACAGACGCAACCTAATGCGTGGACAGCACCTCGACCTGCACAGAGGCGACACCAGCGCTAATCAAACCGATTTCGCGGGCTGCGCCAGCCGAGAGGTCAATGATGCGACCATGGCTGTAAGGGCCGCGATCGTTGACGCGTACCACCACCTGGCGGTTGTTGTTCAAGTTGGTGACCCGCACTAGGGTGCCAAAAGGCAAGGTACGGTGGGCGGCGGTCAGGGCGTTTTGGTTAAAGGTCTCGCCATTGGCGGTGCGGCGGCCATGGAATCCAGGACCATACCAGGAGGCCCGTCCTGTGCTAACGGAAGCCACATTCCAGTTGGGCTGGGCCACAACCGGCTCAGGCTGACCTTCAACGGCCCCTAAGGGATCAGCACCCCCCAGTAGACGACGGAGGCGATTGGCAACCTGCAAGGTATCGGTCGCCATGTCGTTGGTGGTGCCGGGCAAGATGGTCTCGTCGTTGATGGTGACGAGATCCGTTTCTCCCAAGGCAACAATGTAGGCTGCTTGCTCTACATCCCAGCGGGCCGTAATGGTAGTGGCATCACCGGTCGATTGGTAGAAGGTGTCGATGGTGGCCGCGATCGCAGTGGCCCTTGCTGCAGGCCCTGGTTCTAAGGCAACCGTTTCGGCTTCGTGGGTTTCAGCTTTGGTATCGCTGAGGTCAGACAATTCAGACCCAAGAAAGGTCAACACCGGAATGTCACGGACGTAGAGGGTGGCAGCCTGGCGATTATCGAGGGGATGGGCAATGACTTGAACAATATCTTCGGTGCGGTGCACCAGGGCAGCGGTAGCTTCTGGGGAACTCTGGGAAGGAGAAGCCGTCGTAATCTCCTGGAATTGCGGAGCCGCAGCAGTGCTGTCGGATGGATCGAAGCTGAGTTGTAAGAGCGATTCGAGGGAGTCAATCTGCTGAGCATTGCTAGGAAGTGCAACACCGGCAGTAGACATGAGAACAGCAGCGGTCAGGCTGCGAAGCAAACATTTGTTCATATAGGTAGTAAAAACTCAACAATCGGGTATGAGCGTGGACTGGATGTTTCCAGTCGAATAAACGCGGCCTTCGAACAGAGAAAACTCATACCCGTTACGCTTTCGCGCTGCACTTGAATTGAACGAGAAGTACCGTAACATGACATTTCAGATTGGGGATCAGGGGGGTAATCTCACAAAAAGACTTGCGCGAGTCACCTCAAGACAGCCGTAGACCCCCTCAAAATCAAAAAAGACCCTCCCGGTGAGCCTTTGCCGGATCGGCTGCCCATGGTGAAGTCGCACGGATTGTTTAAAGATTCTTATCGCTGGGGGAACTAATCTCCCAAGAAGACTAATGCATGGGGTTAGCACATTTGTCGCCGGATGTGGATGTTGATGTGCAACTATTTCACTAGCTTTAGGGACAGGTCCTCCCCGAGCAGAATGCCTGGGTGGCGGGCAGCAAATACCGGATCTCAGCCTTGAAATTGCGGTTATCTTGTTCGACTTCTCCATATATATAGAGAATGATGAACGGACTAAGCAGGTAAGGCTATGGATTATCGAGAGGCTGGGGTCGACGTGGTGGCCGGACGGGCCTTTGTCGATCGCATTCGAGAGATGGTGAACAGCACCCGTCGCCCCGAGGTTTTGGGCGGGTTGGGGGGATTTGGGGGGTGCTTTCAATTACCGGGGGGTTATCAAGAGCCGGTGTTGATTTCGGGCACCGATGGCGTGGGCACCAAGCTCAAGGTGGCCCAGGCCCTCAACCGCCACGACACCGTCGGCATTGATCTGGTAGCCATGTGTGTCAATGATGTTCTCACCAGCGGGGCTGAGCCCCTATTCTTTTTAGATTATTTGGCCACTGGCAAGCTGGAACCCGACCAATTAGCCGATGTGGTGGCGGGGGTGGCGGCCGGGTGCCGCCAAGGGGGCTGTGCCCTTTTAGGGGGAGAAACTGCCGAAATGCCAGGGTTTTATGGCCCAGGGGAATATGACCTGGCGGGCTTCTCGGTGGGCATCGTGGAAAAGCAGCGGATTTTAGATGGTTCCCAGGTGCAGGTGGGGGATGTGGCGATCGCCCTCCCCAGCCAAGGCGTCCACAGCAATGGCTTTAGCCTGGTGCGCCAAATCATGGCCAGTGCCAACCGTCCGCATCACGCCCCCGGCTATGACTGGGCGGACTGTCCTGAAATCCTGGGGGGCAAGTGCTTGGGTGAGGTGCTCCTCACCCCCACCCAGATCTACGTGCAGCCCATTTTGGCAGCCCTCAAAGCCGAGCTGCCCATCCATGCGATGGCCCACATTACCGGCGGCGGCTTACCCGAAAATCTACCCCGTTGCCTCGGGGCGCATCAGTCCTGGCAACTAAATCAGGGAAGTTGGCCCGTACCCCCGATTTTTGACTGGCTTGCCGCTGCTGGGGATGTTTCCGCCGCCGCCATGTTCGACACCTTCAATATGGGGGTGGGGTTTGTGGTGGTGGTGCCTCCGGAAGCGGGCGATCGCGCCATTGCCTTTTTTGAAACCCAGGGCCTCAGCGCCTATCCCATTGGTGAGGTGATCACCGGGGAGGGACAGGTGATCGGTCTGCCCGTCTGAGAAGCTGGGTACGGTTTGTTGGGTCTCCCAGATCATGGTCTAACTCACCGCGTAGCCCAATTGAGCCAAGGCCTGAGCAATCGTTATGTCTCCCTAGGGACGTAACTATGCCCCCTAGGGCGCGTCATTCATTAAATGGTCAAAAGTTGGGTAAGTCAGTATTGCCGCGCCCGCCCTGATCATCCGGCTAGGGGCTGTAACCGTTTCCTAGAAAGGATTCCAGTTTTAACGGATGACAGCCCCTAGAATAGATAACCGTATATCCCCATAAGGAGAATTCCGTTGAAATCACAACCTGCGGGCTGGCTGCCCATTGTGCTAGCCTTTGTCGCCCTAGTGGTCCTCTCGATCGGCTCTAGCTGTTTTGTGATCATTAACCCTGGTCAGACCGGGGTTCTCAGTATTTTGGGCAAAGCCCAGGATGGGGCTTTGCTAGAAGGGGTTCACATAAAGCCCCCGCTGATTTCCAACGTTGATATCTACGATGTCACGGTCCAAAAATTCGAAGTTCCCGCCCAAAGCTCCACCAAGGATCTCCAGGATCTAACCGCCAGCTTTGCGATCAACTTCCGGCTGGATCCGAGCGAAGTGGTCACAGTGCGTCGGACCCAGGGGACCTTGGCCAATATCGTCACCAAAATCATTGCCCCCCAAACCCAAGAATCCTTTAAGATTGCCGCTGCCCGGCGGACGGTGGAAGAGGCGATTACCCAACGTTCGGCGCTCAAAGAAGATTTTGATAATGCCCTCAGTGCCCGCCTAGAGAAGTACGGCATCATCGTCCTCGATACCAGCGTGGTCGATCTGAAGTTCTCCACGGAGTTTGCTAAGTCCGTCGAAGACAAGCAGATTGCCGAGCAGCGGGCGCGCCGGGCGGTGTATGTGGCCCAAGAAGCCGAGCAAGAAGCCCAAGCTGAAATCAACCGAGCCACGGGTCGAGCCGAGGCCCAGCGACTGTTGGCCGAAACCCTCAAAGCGGAAGGGGGGAAGCTCGTGCTGCAAAAAGAGGCAATCGAAGCCTGGAAGGCCGGCGGCTCACAGATGCCTAAGGTGCTGGTCACCGGTGGTGACTCGGGCGAAGTCCCCTTCCTCTTTAATATCAGCGATCTCCCCTAAAGCCATTTTTTCCTGGCTCCAAACCTTGCCCCCGGCCCCAGCTGGGGGTTTTTCATGGGCGATCGCCCTTAGCCCAGACCTGGGTGCTTTTCCTCAATTGTGATGGTCGTCATAGCATCGAGAGGTCCCCATCACCGTTGGGATATCTCTCCTGCACAGTGAACGGCCCAAAACATCACAGATCCATAGCGGCAACCATCACCCCCTAAAACCGCGATGGGTTGGATGATAGGGACATCGAGCGAAACACCTCAATGCCACACGGAAGGCTCAGCCAGGGCTCAAACACCGATGGCCTCGAGGTAGCTCCTAGTAGATTCCCTTCTTGATTGAGACAGCAGCACCTATGACCCCTAGCTACGGCTAGGGGTTTTTTATGGCTGGGGCAACCCTCGGGTGGTGTCCCATTGCCCGAGGTTGATGAAGGGGGGTATGGCAGTCGCCAGTCCGGTTAAGACAAGACTGCGAGCCACTTGGCTTCTGCGCTAAGGATCAGGGCGATCCTAGGTGTCCTAAGCAAAGTGGCCAGCGCTATAGCTAGGTAAACCCACTGATTGTGTGACGGGGGTCATAATATGCTTTTGCTTTCATCACTCGTCAGGTATGTCTCCTGCACAGCCCTATTGCGAAAACATCACAGGGCGATCGCCGTAAAGTCACCCCTAAAAGCCGATGAATAGACGAAGATAGAGATATCGAGCGACGACGCTCGTTCCTCACACACCACACCACCCCTGGCCACGGCCAGGGTTTTTTTCTGGGCTGACTGACGCTCCACCTGAGAAAAGCTGACCTAAACCCGAACAAATCTGAAGAAAACGGTATTTTCTGTGCCGAACATCTTTTGCACAATTAAATTCACCAAGGGTTATCAACCAAGGGATGAGCTGCGCCATCAATATTTCAAGCCAATAGCAGCAATATTCAAACCACCTTGTTAGGACTTCTCTTGGCAAAACAGAGGTGAATACAAATTATTGCTAGTTTTTCTATGACACTCACAAAATTTACTCACGAAGAAATCACGGAAGAGGAATTTGCAGCTCTTAAAAATCCAGGAAAAATCACGATCTCCAACAATACGCTGACATTTAAGAATACCGTTTATCAAATCAAAAATATCTCTCGAGCAATCGTCAGGGAACGTAAGTGTCACAGGGGTTGAGAACAGGAGTTGTTGTGGAAGGGAGTAGTCAGTTAAAGTTTACCGA
>JAQCKL010000207.1 GCA_027592485.1 Cyanobacteriota bacterium | reverse complement strand
AATCGGTCTGGATGGTGGTATCGCAGATGGCCGCTTTGACCCCCATCACGGTATTAACGCCGCTTTCGAGAAATTCTTTGCTGCTCATCTGGCACTGCTCATCTGGCTAAGAATAATGATTGGAGTCAATGGATCAGCCCTGTGCAGGGATCTGGGTTTGCCCCTGATTCTACTCGGTCGTGAATCATGGAATGGGCTCCAGACCCACCGGAACGATGGCATCGCCATCAGTGTGGTTGTGGGGGGCGAATTACGCTTCATGGTGCAGAAGTCTCAACGGCAAACCGAAAACTTACAGGTGGTCACCGCCTGTTTGCAATTCATTGCCTCATTGAATCAACTGCCCGCACCCACGTTTAGTGCCTCTTCTGCTTCACAGGCCCCAATACTGACCCAACTAGTGGAACCATCCTGCCAGTGTTCCTTCTTCCAGATCGGGGCATTGTGCTTCAGGGTGTCGATCGCATACTGACAGGCCGCAAACGCTTCCCCCCGGTGGGGGCTACCCACCGCCACCAATACACTGATTTCCCCCACCACCAGCTTGCCCGTGCGGTGATGGATGACAATGCGCGTGATCTCCGACCACCGCTGACGCATCTGGGCGGCAATCTGCTTGAACACCACCAACGCCATCGGTTCATAGGCCTGATATTCCAGGGCTACGACCGATCGCCCCTCGGTGTTATCTCGCACCATGCCACTCATCACCACGATCGCCCCATTGGCGCTGTCATCGGCTAAGCCATACACCTGTTCGAGGGACAAAGGTGCAAAGGTGATCGCGACATGGGTATGGGGGGAGTCGTCTTCCCGTAAGGCGGCAAAGGGCTGGGCGGCAAAGGGCTGGGTTGAGGGGGTGGCGACCACGGCTAAAACCTATTCATCAAGCAGAACGGCATCCCGTCCGCGAGTGCCTATCAAATATAGTAGGCTCATCCTCACGGCAATGCCGCTGGCCACCTGTTGGGCAATCAAGCTGCGGGCGGGATCATCCATCAGGGCTGAACTCAGCTCAATGCCGCGATTGACCGGGGCTGGATGCAATACCTTCACCTCGGGTTTACAGATTTTCAGGCGATCGTGGGTGAGGCCAAACTGCTGATGATACTCTCGCAGGCTGGGCAGCAGGTGCTGGGTCATGCGCTCCTGCTGGAGGCGCAGGGTCATCACAAAGTCGGCGTCAACCAGGGCCGGTTCTAGGGTGGCATGCTGGACGATGCGGCGGGTTAAACCAGGGGGATCGACCGGTGATCGCTGGAAGGCTTGGGCAAAACCAGGGGGGAGTAGCGTACCAGGACCGGCCAGATGCACCTCTGCACCGCAGGCGGTGAGGCTCCAGAGATTAGAACGGGCCACGCGGGAATGGATAATGTCCCCCACCAGGGCAATTTTCTTGCCCTGCAAACTATCAATATGGGGATGATCCGGATTGAGGACCTGACAGAGGGTGAAAAGATCTAACAGGGCCTGGGAGGGATGCTCATGTTGGCCATCTCCAGCATTTAAGACCCCGACCCCCGATTGCAACCGGTCTAGTTCGGTGGCGATCACATGGGGAACCCCCGCCGCCTTGTGACGGATCACCATCAAATCCGCCCCCATGGCCAGATAGGTTTTGGCCGTATCCAAAATGGTTTCTCCCTTCGTTAAGGAAGAGGAGCCAGGGGCAAAGTTGAGCACATCCGCCGACAACCGTTTCGCCGCTAGCTCAAAGCTACTGCGGGTGCGGGTGGAGGGCTCAAAAAAGAGATTGGTGACGACACGCCCCTGCAGGGTTGGCACCTTTTTGGTGCGCCGAGAAAGCACATCCCGAAAACTAACGGCAGTTCTGATAACGGTGTCGTAATCTGTCGGGGTGAAGTTCGACAGGGAAAGGATGTGGCGGTGTTGCCAAGTATCAACCACGGGCGCAGATTCCCTCGGGGGATGCCAGTTTGCAAAAGGAATATGTCGCAATGACCACAGCCAGCATACATTGGTTTTCACGCTTCCCACGCCGTCTAGCTCGGGCCTTGGGCTTGGGTGTGGGGATTCTGGTTTTAGGGGCCATTGCCCCGCCGCCAGATCCCACCCAAGCCAGGGTAAATCCCGAGGCCCAACCGCTACAGCTTTTAGGCATGGGCCGCGTGGTTAAGGCCCCCCCCTTAGACCCAGTCAACCTGCCGCAGAGGGTGGCTTCAGCGACGCTGGATATTGCTTTGTATACCCCTGGGACCAGTTGCGCTGGGTTCCTCCCGACCGTTTTAACCGTCCCTGCGGATCGACCAGTGACGGCGGTGGTACGCCATGTGCTCACGGATCCTAACCTGGCCCTGATCGGCTTTGACCTGTCGGGCTATCGGGTACTGGAAGATGCCCCCAAAGGTGAGGTGATCGTTGATTTTCGCCTCCCACCCCAGTCCCCCCGCCAGTTGGCGTCGCTCTCGATGTGTGAGCAGCAGATTGTGCTGGGTAGCGTGCGTAAAACCCTGCTGGATAATCCGGCCCTGGCCATCAGCAGCGTCCAATTCACCGAACGGGGGCGTCCGTTGCAACTCTAATGTTTAGAGAATCGGCCCTCATTTCTGCCGCTTCGACACCGCCGGAGAGTCGGTCAAATACCATCGCCAAGGAATATCGGCCCCCTGGGTGAGACCGATGCGGGTGGTTTGGGTAATGGCCAACAGGCCCTGCTGTCGGGCCTGTTGGGTCTCTACATCAGGGGGGTCTAGCCATAGGGACTGGCCGGGTTGCAGGCGATCGCCGTTCAGGGACAGGTCAATCTCCAGTAGCCGACAGAGTTTGCCAGGACCGGCAGCCCAACGATGGATGGGCTGGTTTTTTGGGGGTGTTAACCACGGGGGCGGATCCGTTAACGCGAGGGCGCGAATCAAGACGGCACTGGCCCGATCGTCGCCATCGGTGACCACATTCAGGCAGTGGTACAGGCCATAAATCAGGTACACATAGCTGTGGCCAGGGGGGCCAAACATGACGGCGTTGCGTTGGGTGCGGCGACGGTACCCATGGCAGGCCGGATCCCCAGGGGCATAGGCTTCAGTTTCAACGATCACCCCCTCAATTTGGCGACCGTCTGGCCAACGCCGGACCAACTTGCACCCCAGCAAATCGGGGGCCACCTCTGGGGCCGATCGCGCCAGCCACGCCGGTGACAATAATCGCGTTTGCGAACTAGACATTAAGCTTCACCGAGGACCAAGGGTCAGACTGGAACTGCGCTGTAGGATAGCTATCAGTAGCGACGCGCTAGCGCCTGTTAATTTGTGATGACGACTGAGTCATGGGGAAATTAGGGGCAGCGATCGTTCAATATAATCCCCATCTAGGATTTTTATGGATATCAAAACCATCCTGCCGGTTTTAAGCATTTTCTTTGTGGTGGCCTGTCTCTTCTTTGGCACCCGTAACGGCTTCTATGACAGTGACGATTACCACGGTAACGGGTCTGCCCACTAGCACTCAACGGGATTGTGACCGAGTTAACCTGCTTCCCCTATGGTGTAGGGCATGGCGAAGAGGGGGTCTGTCTACAGCTACAGATTGGCCCCCATCGGGTGTTGCTAGATTGTGGCCTAGCCAGTTTGGATCCGCTGCAGGGCGAAACGGCAGAGCGATCGCCCGCTGAGCCGCCCCCTGGCCTGATCGCTGAGCCACCCGCTGACCTCGTCATTTGCACCCATGCCCATCCCGACCATGCCAGGGGTCTGATCGGCTTCCATCGCCGTTGGCCCCAAATCCCTATTTTTGCCAGTTCGGCAACGGTTGCCCTTCTCCCCCTCAACTGGCCGGGGCAATCCGTCCCAGCCCATCCCAACTTTGGCCAATCCCTGCCCTGGCGGCAGGCGGTGGAGATTGCCCCAGACTTAACCCTGACCCTCTGGCCCGCCGGTCACCTACCCGGTGCCGCCTGCTGCCTGCTGGTCTATACCACCCCTAAACGCCGCTATACCGTCTTTTACACCGGGGATTTTTTACTCTCCAATGCGCGGCTGGTGGAAGGGCTGCCCCTGAATGAATTGCGGGGGCTAAAACCAGACGTACTGATTGTGGAAGGCAGCCATGGCACAGCCCGCCACCCCCACCGCCGCCAGCAAGAAAACCGCCTGGCCGACCAAATCAACCAGGCGATCGCCACTGGCTATAACGTTTTGCTACCGGTTCCCGTATTAGGGCTGGGGCAAGATCTGGTCATGCTGCTGCGCAGTCACCACCACTTTACGGGGAAAGACCTCACCGTCTGGGTGGATCCCTGGGTGGCCGAAGGCTGCGACGCCTACTTAAAATTACTGCCCCATTTACCCAGTACGGTGCAAAATTTTGCCCGGCACCAATCCCTGTTTTGGGATGAACGGGTGCTGCCTCGGGCGCGGCAGTTGCCCGCCGACCAGCCCTGGGACGAAGGGGAAAACCCCGCCATCGTCATCGGTTATCAGAATGCTGATCTCGCCACCTATATTCACCGGGGCGATCGTCCTTGGCGGATTCTACTGCCTGAACCCCTAGCGGCCAAGGTGGCGGCTGCCGGATTTGCCCCAGCGGATGCCCCAAGGGAAAACCCCACCCTGGACTGGCTGCAGACCTTGGATCCGGAGTTGGCTGAAGGCTGGGCCAACATCGAAACCTACCTCCTCACCACCCATTGCGATGGTCCGGGCACCACTCAATTGATTCACAATTTACGGCCCCAGCATGTGTTGTTAGTACATGGCGCGCCCAATTATCTTGCCGATCTCGCCAACTTAGAGGATTTACAAAGTCGCTACAAAATCCACATCCCCTCAGCGGGGCAACCGGTAGCGTTATCGATTGGCGAAACCTTCATTCAGCCTGCGGCCCCAGACATGGTTTTTGAAGGGGAATTAACGCCAACTGACACGGGGTTATTGCTAGACTTACCCGACGCGATTCAGCAAGATCCACGCTGGGCGAACCTCACGGACAGCGGGATTGTGCAACTCCGCTGGCAGGGGGATGATCTGGTGGTGCGGGGCATCAGTCAAAAGACCTTGCTCAGACGGGGGGTTTCACCCGCGATCGCCCTCTCCACCAGCCTGGACTGCTGCTTTCGGTGTATCTATTGGCGACAGCGCTATTGCAGCAACCCAAAATCACCCCTCTTTGGATTCCATGTGGCGGCGGAGGGGTATTGCCCCGCCTTCCAGGCCAAGACCTATCCGTCAAAAGCGGCGGAGTCGGGTCCTTAATCAGAGTTTTGCTCTTGTTGGGGATAGTGGTCTTCGTCCAAAGGGCGGGATTCACCACTGACCGGCGTTTGCCCTTCATTTAATTGCTCTGTTTCAGGGCAGTCATCGGAAACGTTGAGTTCCACATCTCCCCTCGGGACAACGGCCAGCCGCTGCATCACCGAACCGATGCTTTCCAAACGCACCATTTCCTCCCAAGAGCAGACTTCGTCATCTTCGTCGGTTTCATACCGAAAGGTGACCAAATCGCCCTCAATATCGAGGATGGTAGCCCGCTCTAGCCAACGTTGCTGATCCCGCAAGAAAATCCAAACTTCCCGTCCTTCGGAGCAAAGCTGATAAATCTTGCGATGAAGCATGGATTGTTTCTCCTCAAACAAAATTCTTAGACCTAATTCAAGGGTGAGTCCTTGTTGAAATCATTGGACCCGGTGGGATGATTAGCGATCGCGACAGAGGGTGATCTATCCACGCTCAATCCCGTTATTCCGACCTGAATCAGCCTTTACTTCCCTGCCAAGGGAGCAATTACCACAGACAAGTCCTTACAGTCTACGCATGGAGGTGGTCGAATAACATAAAAAACCCATAAATCAACGCTTCATGAACCCTCCGTACTCAGGTTTGTATTGGGCAATAAACTGACCGGCTGAGTCATAGAGATCGATGGGTAACTGGGAACGGTTGCCTAATTGCATAATGCCCTGGACCAGGGCGTGGGTTGCCTCTACGACGGTCACCGGTTCGTTCAGGCTGCCAGCTTGGTTAGAGGGGGGCGATATCGACCGGCGAACCCCTTGGTCATAGGGGGTAAGTAGGGTGATGCGCGCCTGTTGATTGGCGGTGCTATAGGTACAAAGCGCCGCCCCATCTGGGCAAATGTTAGCCAAATCAGCTTCTAGGGTTTGCAGGGCCACCGCTTGGCGGAGATTGACCTCTGCCCGTTGCAATGAGCCTTGATAGACATTGAGCAAGACCTGGGCCTCGCCGTGGTATCCGGTCCCCTGTGGCACCTGTTGAACATTGCTGACGGCCCGTCGCCAGTGGCGGACCGCCACGGTCCATTGCTCCTTTTGGAGGGCGGCTTGGGCCTGCTGGGCCGCATCGATCGCCGTGGTATAGGCGCGATCGCCCGCCTTCTCTTGATTGACTCGGGTGCGGACGGTGACCAACTGCCGCTGATAGCGCTCCTGCAGGGGGCTGGCATCTTCGTAGGCCAGGGTGCCTTGGGGGATGCGCCGCAGGGCATTCAGCGCCCGTTGCCAGTCCTGCTGGGCCAGTTGCCAGGCGGGGAGAGTCACCGCTGTTTCCGTGCGGGTATTCGCCAGCTGTCCGGCTTGGAGGGCCTCGTTGAGGTTGGCTTCAGCGGCTTCTTCCGCTGCAATGCGATCGCCAATCGCCTGATGGTTGGCTTCATATTCCGATAGCTTGGCTGCCACCAGGGACGCCAAGGGGCCGTCCCCAGGCACCCGCTGCAAGGTGGCGATCGCCCGTTGCCACAGCAAATGGATCTCCACCCATTGGGCGATGGGGTGGGGGGGATCTTGACTGTCATTGGCCGCCTTAATGGCTAAGTCCTGGGCTTCCATTACCCAGCTCAGATCGGCCAGTTGGCTGCGGTAGCGGGCGAGGTCGGCCTGGGTCGCGTTGTAGTGCCGGGACCAGGGGGGCACCACCGATAGCAAATGAATGGCGTTGAGCAATTGGGTGTGGGCAATGGCGACGTCGGTCACCGTGGGCTCTTTGGCCAGTTGGGTCAGCGCTTTTTCACTCAGCTCATGGGCGGTTTGGCGGCGAGGGCAACTCCCGATCAGGCAGGGGCGGGTGGCTCCGTAAGCAAGGATGCCTAGGGCCAAACCGCTAGCGGTCAAGGCCGCAATTTTGGGCCAAGGCCAGGTCAGGCACTGTTGCCAATACCGTTGCCATCGGGAGGGGGCGCGGGTGGTGGTGACCGGGAGGGCTGCTTCGGGCTCGGGGGTTTCGGGGTTCTGATTTTGGAGTTCCCTGGAGACTAAGGCGGAGGGCAGCAGCACCAGGGACCCGGCGGCGGTGTCCCCTAAGGGCGACGGCTCCTCGTCGGGCGGCGTGTTTTCGGTGCGGGCGTCAAAGAGTTCGGCGACGGCATCAACGGGTTGCCAACTCCAGCGGCGGGGGGCATAGGGGCCAGCTTCTCCCTTTTGACGCAGGTAGAGTCGCACCGGCAGTTGGCCGGTATCGCTGAGCAGGATATCCGGCAGTTCCGTTGCCAGTAAGCCTTTTTGGGTGGCGATCGCGAGGGTTTTGAAATGGCGATCGCGGCTGGCATCGTCGGTGGCAATGGCAGTTTCTTCGGCCAGCACCAGCAGGCGTTGCTGCTGAACCCGACATCGCACAACGGTGTCGGTGTTGGTGCCAGTTCCGGTGCCTGTGTTGGCGGCGATCGCGGCCTGAATGCGTGCCTCTAGGGCCGCTGCAAATTGCTCGAAGTCACTAGCGTCTGGTGTTTAGACTAAGTCAT
>JAQCKL010000206.1 GCA_027592485.1 Cyanobacteriota bacterium | reverse complement strand
GCGTAAGCCCCCTGCCGAAAAAATACATCCTGCCCCGTCGTAAACGCCTTCGCCTGGATGGATTGATTTAAATGGTCCGACTGGGCATCGGTATGGACCTTCACCCCACTAAAATCCGCCCCCATCGCCTGCCCCATCTGGGCCTGCAACCCCGGCTCTAAGGCTTGCCCGCCCCCCTTCGCCCCTTGTAGTTGCGTATTAAATTCATCCGACACCGCACCGCCTTCCTTCCCCACCCGTTGGAGCGTCGGCTTCATTTGTAGCTCTTCTTCCTCCGGCATCTCTTCCCGCTGAATGCTCTCGGGTTTCATCTGGAGCTCTTCTTCCTCGGGCATCTCCTCTCGCTGGATGCTCTCGGGTTTCATTTGGAGCTCTTCTTCCTCGGGCATCTCCTCTCGCTGGATGCCCTTGTTGCTGATCGATCTGTGCAGGGCCTCACCCTCGTTCGTAGACTTCTGCTGCACAGCGCCTTGGCCTTGAGGTTGGTTGATGGTTTTTACCACCTGGGCTGCTACTGCATCGGCCTCTTGCTCGTATTTGTCACCAACGGCTCCCACCGTCAGCTTGGCTTGGATCAGGGGTGGCGCAGGCAGGGATGCATGGAGATCACCGAAGAGGCCAAGGTAGGAGGTGTCTTGGGGGCTCCATTCCGGCAGCGCTTGCTGGGGCTGATCAGCTTGGGGCTGCACCTGCGGCGGATCAGGGATAAAGCTGAAAGGTGTTTTGGCCTTAACCGATTGCTTCTGGTTGGCGTATACCCGACTGCGATCGCCCATAGTATCCCCCGGCCCCATTGCTAGTACGGTGCAAAAAACCTGCTATCCATAATTTTAGTCAGCTCCACCCCGCCCCACCCTGTAGGCTACGATGTGGCACGGTGGTTTTATTGTTTCGTTACGATTGAGCCATCCTGCGATGGTCGTTGAGGCAAATTACCCGAGCACCATGGCGAAGCTGCCCCCCAAGGACTATATTCAGGCGATCGATTTCCCTGAGGCCATCACCCTCGAACCCATTGGCCAGGTGCGATCGCCCTATACTGAGCGCCACGGCACCCCCCGCCAGTCCCAGCTCCAGGCGGCTCCAGCAGATTATGAACCGGTAGCGGCGACGATTGAGTTATTCCCCGAACGGGTCCCGGCGATCGCCCTCAAAGATCTGGATGGGTTTGACTACATCTGGGTAATTGCCTGGCTGCACCTCAACCACCATTGGAACCCGACGGTAATGCCCCCCCGTGGCCCCAGGGTAAAACGCGGCACCCTGGCGACCCGCGCCCCTCACCGCCCCAACCCCATTGGCCTCAGCGCCATCCGGTTGATCAAGGTAGAGAAACATATCCTCCATGTGGAGGGGATTGATTTATTGGATCGCACCCCGGTGTTGGATATCAAGCCCTATGTGCCCTACTGCGATGCCTTTCCCCAGGCACGGAGTGGGTATGTGGGAGCGGTGGAACAGATTGGCGATCACGAGGCGGATGTGTTTGGCCCCGACGGGCATCCCCTATCTCCATCAACAGACGCTTAATGCGCTATGGTTTGGGACATTCCCAGGGGAGGTACCCATGGACTCGACCCCGTCCCAATTCACCCCAGACGAACTGCGCCAATGGCAAGCCAATCTGGCCCAGGCCAACTACAACAACATTTTTTGCCACTGCCGCGACTGCGATCGCGAGTGGGTCGCCTCCTCAGACGAGGTCCCCTGTGCCTGCGGTAGCCGTCGGGTCGAATATATTCCCTGCTGGCAATTCCCCGACGGTTAGCGTCATTGGTTGCATAGGGCCGTTCGTGAAACACCCCCTAAACGACCAACGTCAGCGTCCCCTGAGCGGCGGCAAAGGGAACCCTAAAGCACCGCAATACATTCAATCTCCACCCGCACATCCTTAGGTAACCGGGCCACCTCGACGCAGGCGCGGGCTGGGGCGTCTGTGTCGCCAAAGTGCTTGGCATAGACCGCGTTCATCGCAGCAAAGTCATTCATATCCTTCAAAAAAACCGACGTCTTGACCACATTGGCCAGCGTGGCTCCCCCCGCTGCCAAAATGGCCGCTAAATTCGCGATCACCTGTTCCGTTTGGGCAACCACATCGTCTCCCCCCACCAATTCACCCGTCTTGGCATCTAAGGGCACCTGACCCGCCACAAACATCATGTCCCCACTGGCCACGATCGCTTGGTTATAGGGGCCAACGGGGGCTGGGGCTTGGTCAGTTTGGATGATTTTACGGGTCATGGGTGTTGAATCCTGGGGCGTAGGCCATAGTGACGATACTGCCAATAATCGCGCAGGATGCGATCGTGGTCAAAGCAAAGATCCGTCGGCAATTGCCAGGGCTCAAAAATCGCCAGTCCTTTGGCATCATCCCCTGCCTGGGGTTGCCCTGTCGCCGTGGCGAGAAACACTATGCTGATGGTGTGTTTGCGAGCATCGCGATCGGGGTCAGAGTACATATAAAACTGCTCCACCAGGGTGACCGCTAGGGCTGTTTCCTCTGCCGCTTCTCGCACCGCCGCCGTTTCTACCGACTCCCCATAGTCCACAAATCCCCCTGGCAAGGCCCAGCCCAAGGGTTCATTGCGGCGCTCGATGAGCACAATGGGCCGGTGGGGGCGATCGACCAGTTCAATAATCAAATCGACCGTGGGGGCGGGGTTTCGGTAGGTCACAGCGGGGCTTCAGAATCAACGCTTTCTATGCTTATCACAGCTCAGGATCGATCAGCTCAGACAGACGACATTTCTGCTCCTAAGCTGAGAATGGGACTCACCTTAACGGATCGGCACCCCAATCGCCCAAACCACCTGAAATTAAAAGAATACCCCTAGAAACCCCGTGTTAGATTCAATGGGAAACATCGGGAGAAGCAATGCCTTTCCAACGCGCCAGTGGTATTATCCTCCACCCCACATCCCTACCCAGCCCCTTTGGCATGGGGGATTTAGGGCAGGCGGCCTATGAGTTCGTCAACTTTCTGGCCGATACGGGTCAACAAATTTGGCAACTGTTGCCCCTGGGACCCACTGGCCACGGTAACTCCCCTTACATGTGCTACTCGGCCATGGCCGGGAATCCGATGCTAATCAGCCTTGAAGCATTGCGGGACCAAGGCCTCCTTTCCCCTGAAGATTTAGAGGGCATGGACCATTTCCCCACCGATACCGTGGACTATGGCAACGTTATTCCGGAGCGGCAATACCGATTAGAGAAGGCAGCGGCAGCCTTCCGGCAGATAGCGGATCCAGACACTCGCCTCGACTTCCAGAACTTCTGTAGCGAACGGGCCTTTTGGCTGGATGACTATGCCTTGTTTATGGCCCTAAAGCAGGCCCATCAAGGGGCCAGTTGGCACCAATGGGATCGCACAATTGCCTGCCGAGAGCCTCATGCCATGGCTCACTGGCAAGAAAAACTAGCCGTCGCCCTTGAGGACCAAAAGTTTTACCAGTTCGAATTCCATCGTCAGTGGGCCAAGCTCAGGGCGTATGCCAATGAACGTCACATTCAAATCATTGGCGATATGCCCATTTACGTCGCCCATGACAGTGCCGATGTCTGGGCCTTTCCAGAGAACTTCATGATCGATGAAGACACCCTAAAGCCGTCGGAGATGGCCGGTGTACCCCCCGATTATTTCAGTGCCACCGGACAACTCTGGGGCAATCCCACCTACAACTGGGAGGAAGTGGAAAAGCAAGGCTTTAAATGGTGGCTCCAGCGGCTTAAGGCCCTGCTGGACTATGTGGACCTGATTCGCATTGACCATTTCCGGGGATTCGAAGCCTATTGGGCGGTGCCAGAGGGGGAGACCACTGCCATGAACGGCACATGGGTCGAGGCCCCAGGGGAAGCCTTTTTTAATGCGGTCAAGGCTGAGTTTGGCAGCTTACCGATTTTGGCCGAAGACTTGGGGGTGATCACCCCAGAGGTCGAGGCTCTGCGGGATCAGTTTGGGTTCCCAGGCATGAAAATCCTGCAGTTTGCCTTTGGTTCGGACCACATGAACCCTTACCTGCCCTTCAACTGCGTACGCAACTGCCTCATATACTCAGGCACCCACGACAACGACACCACCGTGGGCTGGTTCGAGGGCCTTGCAGATTATGAGCGCGATCGCGTTCTCCGCTACTTAGGAGGCCTCAGCGCCGATGGCATCCACTGGGACCTGATTCGTTTGGCCTTTACCTCCATTGCGAACCAGGCGATTGTGCCGCTCCAAGACCTGTTGGGGTTAGGGAGTGATGCCCGCATGAACACCCCCGGTGAACCGGAAGGCAACTGGGCCTGGCGCTATCGCCCAGAGACGGTAACCGAGGACTTGCGCTACCGCCTCCGGGAACTCACCCGCCTCTGTGCCCGCGCCCCCCTGCATTGGTATCAGTAGCAGCCGACTTGCGGCAGGGGTTTGGCAGTGCCAAACCCCTGCGATCGCGGTTCCCTAAGCCTTTTCGATCTGGTCTAGGCGGAGCCAAATATTGGGTGTGGGGACATGACCAAACATGACCAAAGCATAGTCATTGCGGGTCTCTAGGATTTCCCCCTTCGTCTCGAACAAATAGGGGGGAAACCGAGTATCACTCGCAGTGGCTTCTACGCTATTTTCTAATTTCTCACGGATAGCATGGACCAAGTCGCCGCGCTTAAACTTACCTGCCATGGTTAAATCCTACTGTGTTGACACGCTCTCCCTAGGATAATATGCCGCCCTAGCCCTAATGCTGGCAGCTCGGGCAATAGTGGGATGATCGCCCAGCGAGTTTGATGCGCTGAATCGGGGTTTGGCAGGTGCGGCAGGGTTCGCCCTTGCGATCGTAGACCCAGGCGACCCCTCCGTAATTACCATTGACCCCATGGACATCCCGAAAATCACTGAAGGTGGTGCCCCCCGCCTCAATGCTGGCGGTCAAGACCTGCTGGACAGCACCATGTAATCGTGTTAGCCGCGATCGCCCCAAGCGACCAGACGGTATATCAGGACGAATCCCACTGATAAAGAGCGATTCGTCCGCATAGATATTGCCAATACCCGCTACTAATCGCTGATCGAGCAGCGCATTTTTAATGGGGCGCGATCGGTGGCGGGTAGCTTGATACAAATATTCTGGGGAGAAGCCTAATTCAAAGGGTTCGGGTCCAAGCTTCGCTAGGCCCGTCATAATCGTCTCAGGCCGCTGACCAGGAGGCACCCACCAGAGACGGCCAAAGGTGCGCTGATCAACAAACCGTAACTCTCGATCCCCCAACACTAGCCGGACCCGGCAATGCTGGGTAACAGGCTCTGTGCTCGGCACCCACAGAAGCTGCCCCGTCATCCGTAGGTGAACCCCTAACCATCCTGCTGCTTCCCCTGTGGGGCCACTCAAATTAGCCAGCAGATACTTCCCCCGGCGTTGCCATTGAATAATTTGGGCCTGGGTAACACCACCCCAAAAATCCTCGACAGAATCGGGGTAGGCAATGCTGCGTAACAACAGCACCTCCCCACCCCGCACCGGTTTATTGAGGGTAACCCGATTGAGACCTCGACGAACCGTTTCAACTTCCGGCAGTTCTGGCACAGCGGCAATCGTTTACTCCAAAAAAATGGCCAGCAAAGCTGGCCGATGACTCAAGCAGAATCAGGATGCCGGTTACTATCCCTTAACTGCGATCAACTCTTCTAGGGCAAAGTTATTGGTATTGATGCCGGAATAGTTCACTTTATCGAAGCGCACAACAACCGGATAGCGAATGCCACTTTCATCAACGGAGGCAACCGTTCCCACATCCCGGAACCAATAAGATTCTTTCCGAAGGATCCGGACTTTAGAACCACGCTTAACCATGAGCAAGGACCTCTTGAAAGATGAGTTTTACAGCTTAAAGAACGCGCTGCTTTAGCGTACTACGGCCACCTGACCTTAAGGAAAGCGACAGATTTAAGTTTTGTTGCTAAACCCCTTCGAAACCACAGAAAAGCAACAAATTTTAAATATCGAGTATCGTTTCGATGCCTAGCAGAGAATCACAAGGGTTCGCAACCTTGTCCTGCTTGAACTGGCGGCTGCTATAAAGTGAGCCTTTTAGAACACATTGGATCTGCATCTCCGTGACGATAAACGGCGACAAAAAACATTTTCAGCCTTTTAAGAAGGCTGAAAAGGCAAGGTAAAATCTATTCGAGCTCTAAAGGGGTGAGAGGCCTAGCGTGAGCTGAGGTAGAGCCGCCGTGGTAGTGGATGAGTTTGGTAAGGCTGCCGCTGGCGGTTCTTCTGTCGGACTGGTAGTTCCCCCTACGGGCATCGCCACTTCAATACCGTTTTCTTCCAGAATAACGACGGGCTCACTACCAGGGCGGGTTTCGATGCGCTTGACTAAAATACGCCCCCCCGCAATGTAGTCACCGGCCTTCACATAACGGCTGGTCGGTTCCCCAGGGGCGTTAATAATCGCGTAGCGATCGCCATTAATTTGCACGATCCCAGTAACCACCACCCCAACTGCAGTAGTGGGCTGCGGTAAGCTGGGCAACTCATTCAGAGGGATGGTGTTTCCTGGAGTTGTTCCAGTGGTACCGCCACCACTCGTACCACCGCCGCTCGTACCACCACTGTTGCTACCACTAGGCACACCGGGGGATGAGGTAGGGGTAGGAGCCGGGGGGACTGGCACTAAAGCATAGGGGTCAGAACGGCTTCCCTCAATCCCCTTAATGCGCTCCTCTGCATTGGTTGGCCGAATCAACTCAGCGCTAGCAATTTCAGCGGCACTGGGTAGCCCTGGCAGCAGGGGATCTTTGAACTCCTCAGCAGAGGGCTCTTCTGCAGGGGCATCAGTTGCAATCTCACCGGTTGAAAGCGTGTCATCAACAACGTCTTCCCCGCGGTTGAGGAGATTGTTAACGACACCACAACCGCTACTGCCTAGACTGAGACCGGCAATTAGGGCGAGTGCTGCTAAACGACGCATAATGACGGTCCCCTAAACAAGTGATAACGGATGAGCAAGCGGCGCATTGGAATATCGTTTGCAACCGAGCCAGTCCCGATTTTTCGCCTTAACGATAGCGCATATTGGTGAATTGGGATCACATTTACCAAACCAGGGCTTGAAAAGGCGTTTAGGCTTCTCCGCTACCCATTAACAGCCGTAGACACTTCAGCCCTTGCTTCACTCGGCGGGAAACAGTAACTGAGCTAATGCCTAAGCGTTCAGCCGTTTCTTTTTGGGTGAGATCATGGAGAAACACGAATTCCAGGACTTCCCGAGTCCGCTGTTCCAACTGGTAAAGCGCCTGTTGTAAACGAATGCGATCCTCTTCTGCGAGTTGGAAACTCCGATATTTCGGATCCGGCAAAAGGTCGCCCAGGGACGACGAGCCTTCCTCTTCGTCAGAAACGGGAGCATCCAGACTGAGCGGTGAACGGTTCCGCTTCGCCAACTTCACTTCTTGCCATTCCGCCACGGAAATCTCTAAGGCTGCAGCAATTTCATGATCCGTGGGCTGGCGATGGAGCTCTAACTGTAATGCTCGGATAGTTTTATGAGCCTTTTGGCCCAGGGACTGCCAGCGCCGGGGAATACGCATCGCCGCCCCGCGATCTCGCAGATAATGCTGGATTTCACCCCGAATATAAGGAATTGCAAAGGAGCTGAAAGCGTATAGCCGTCGCCACTTAGGTTAAGACGTTACCACCTTGAGAACGTGCTCCATCGCATCTCTTAAG
>JAQCKL010000205.1 GCA_027592485.1 Cyanobacteriota bacterium | reverse complement strand
AATACCTCCCCAGGATCTTGGGGAAGGTATAGTTCCATCTCCCCCACATAGGTGATTCCCGCCCGATCTTGGTTGGGGCGGTAGGGGGCGCGACAGAAGATGCCCCGCAAAGGGTTAGCCGGGTTAGCCACATAGATCACCCCCGTCGCGTCCTGGCCAGGGGCAGGCCCCAACCAATCGGGCTGGCCATACTTGGTGAAGTTTTCGTTCGTGGCCAGTTGAGCTTGCCAGTGCTCCACCGGGGTGCCCGCAAAGGGCAGCGCTAGGATTTGAGCGATCGCCCGCTGGAGATACCCTCCCTGAGGCGCATTCGAGAATCCCAGTGACTGCCCCGGAGAGAAGGTCATTAGAACAGTTCAAACAGAACGTTGAACTCAACCAGGCCGCCAGTGATCGCAGTAGTGCCGTCTGTCTGGTTGTAGAGCACCGCCAGGGTGGTCGGGTCCATCCACGAAACCGCGTCCCCATCGGCAGCAGCAAAGCGACTGACGGCATTGAGGGTACCCAAGGCAGAGTGGGCGATCGTGGCCAGCGCCACAGCGGAACCGCCATTGACGGCAGCCTTTAGGACAAAATCGTCCCCAGAATCTCCACCCCCCGCGATAGCGCTGGCCACCCGCGCTTGGGCGTAGGTGATGCGTAGATGATCAAGCCCCGTTTCAGGCAATGCCAAAGAAAAGACGGTTTGATCTGCCCCATCGGTCACCAGGGCGATCGCCACCTGGCCACGGATGCCCATCCGGCCCGCCCCATAATTCATCGGCTGAGCCAAATGCACAATGCTATCGGCATTGGTGAGGATGGACCCAACAAGCACATCTCGCTCAGTTTCGGGGGCGGTGGCGTAATACAGGCCCTTGAGCCCGAAATACAGGTTACGGGACGCGGATGCCGGAGCCGCCCCAATCAGCTTGGAGCCATACGGCCCCGCCACTTGGTCACCCGCAACCAGATACCCATCGCTGAGGGTAGGGGTTAGTCCCGTGGTAGGAGCCCCACTGGAGAGGGGGACGCCCAGCTTCATGCCGCTGCGAACCCCAGCACCAGGGGCTAGGAGGTCTAAAGCCGCACGGATGTTTTGTTCCCAACTCCGTTCCACTTGATAGATCGGAGGAAACGGATCGGTTTGAGGTCTGAGGATCATAGCGGTTCCATCTCAATGTGGGTATAGGCGGTCAAAATCTGCTCGGCACTGGCGGTCCATGCGGGGATCCAGCGCTGAAAGAGTTGAGAAAAATTCAGGTTCACGCAACCGACAGAGAGCCCGTCCATTCCAGCGGATAGAGTTTGGTTCCAGTAGATGCCTTGGCGCACGGCTGCCAGGTTGGCTACTGCTTCATCTAGGTCTGGTGGCGTGAACTCATATCCGGCGGTGTAAGTCACCTCTAAATTGTTTTCGCCCCTAGGCAGGAAGGCGAAACTGCCTAGTCCATAATCAGCGGCCATGCCATCATTGCCCCATTCCCACCAGTCCCAGACATTCTGGTTGATGGTGATCACGCCTGTTGGCCCATCCCCATGCAGCACTTGCCCCTGGCCCAGCAGGGTAGCGGAGGGGCTGAAATCCTCTTCCTGGTAGCGGCGATATAGCTGGCGGGTGTAGCTGAGGGCGTCAAGGCGAAAAAACTCATCAATGATCAGGGGCCATTGCCTCACCGTCAGCTGGCGATGCCGCCGCAAGCCCCGGTGGACCTCTCGGTACACCCGCTGGAGGTTGAAGAATCGCCCAGTCTTTCGCTCAACTTCCTTGGTCGCTTCTTTCAGGCAGCGCCAAACATAGATGTTGTAGGCCGTCTCAACGTAGGCGGAGGACAGGTCCTCAGATCCGGTGTAGTAGACGGTGTAAGTAAAATCGTTTGGACCGCCCGCCCCCGGCACCAGCGCCCAGGCCCGCTGGTGCAGGGCCAGATCGCCGTAAGTGACCTTGGCCGCATGGCGATCGTCTATCCACAGGCCAAACAGCTTCTGGGTATTGGCAAAGGTTTTGTACCAGTAGCCCCGCGCATCCTTGGCCCAGCCGCCGGAAAGATCAACCAATACCTCTAGGGAGGCACCCGGCACCTGGCCCAGCACTTCCAAAACCTGGCGAGGGCTACCATACAACTCAACCCCGTTAAGGATTTCCTGATGGGGTTCAGGGAGTCCCACGGTAAACGGTTGCGCCAGGTACAGCAGACCATAGGCGATCGCCTCCAGAGTGTAGGTGATTCCTGCATTGAGCGATTCCCAGTGTTCCCCCGAGACTCGCACCGTTGCCAGTCCCCTCAGGGGATGGTCAATGGTGACGGGATAGGTTGGATTAGGGATCAGCGTGTTCGGATCATTCCCTGGGATCAATTCCGGGAATGCCAGCACGACTACCCCAGCAGCATTCCTCCATTGGAGGGTCAGGTTTCTGGGATGGGCTTGGCCCCCGCGCTCAACGCTGGTGGGAGTCAGATCTAGCTCATTCCCTGGGAATTGCCCCCCCGGTTGCCACAATTGCAGCCGAGTGGGCCAGTTATCCTGCCACGGGTGATTTTGGCCAAACTCCAGGGGCATTATCCCGCCGCTTCAACGGTTTCCCGCCAGTCCTGGGCGATCGCCTTGAGCCCCTTTTGCACGTCTCCATGGGCGATCAGCGCGTCCAAGTAGGCCAACCGCAGTACCTTGGGTAGGTCATCATTCCCAGCGGTGGCTACCAGCAGGGGTTCCCGTTCAGCAATAGTGTCTTTAGCCAGCAGTTTGTCCACCTCGATCTGGATGAGTTCCCGATCATCGTCGGATAAGGAACCTACGTCAGGCTCTACCGGGGTAGAAGCTTCCGAACTGGCAACCGGAGTCGGTTCCCCTTCCTCAGTGAACGCCTCATCCGCCCGCTGGGGAGCGGCAACAGCACCCACGGCGGGAGATGCCGCAGGGGCGATCGCCCGAGCTTCCACCGTCAGGTGCCGCCGCACCCCCTCGCGGAAGCCCGCAATCTGCTGCCGCACCTCTCCCACTACGGCATCGGAGACGGCGTAAGGGTGGCCGCAGGTGAATTCAAACGAACCTGGCCCCCCAATGGTTGGGCGATCGCTGATGATTAGCCCAATTGCCGGATACTTGTCCGAATTGATTTTGAGTTCTTGCATGGCAATAGATAGGAGGAAATTGCCCCGCCGTGAACCTGAAGGAGCCTACAGCAGCGGGGCAAGTCAGTCGTTAGACGGACTACGGTTGAGCCGGGACGTTGAGGATTTCGCAGATTGCCTCTGGATAGCGCACGGTGAACGCGATTCTCTCGCGGGCACGGATGGCTACTTGATCCGTCTGACTCAAAATTTCGTTGTAAACGCGGATGTTGAAGCGCTGCCAGTCGCCAATGGCAAAGCAAGACTGGTTCATCACCATGGCCCGCCCGTAAACCTCACCCGGTTGGGCATCCAGGAAACTGGTGGCCACGACCGGAGCCCCAGCTAGCCGACCAATCTCCCCAGTAAAGATGCCTGCGCCACTGCCAAAGGCATAGCTATTCATTACCTGAAAGGCTTTGTTCCGCAGCAAGGCCTCTTCCCAGGTTAGTCCCACGAAAATGACGACATCCTTTTTGTTGCGCCCGTAGATGCCGAGTTTTCGCATGGCCCGCACCAGGTTAGAAACTGGCACGGTGCCGTCTACCGCATCACTGTGGCTGTCCAGGTTCGTGTCGTAGGTATGAGGAGCCGCCGAAGCTTGCTTCAGGAAGCCGTCAAACACGTTCATGGGCGAACCGTCACCGTGGTTCACCTCCGTGTCACCCAACAGGAACGCCAGCTCTTCCGCCTGGGCGAATTCTCGCGCCATTTCTTCCTTGAGCATCCCCTCAATATCTCGGATGGTGCTGTCCTCAAACACCTCCTGTTCAATGGGAAGCCAAGTCATAATTTTTTCGGGAACCAAATCCACGCTGTCCAGCCGTGCCTTGAACTCAGGCGCAGGCTGGCCCGCCTTGACCGAATACGCCCCTTGAGCCCTGACCATCTTGGGGATGCGGATCTTGGGCTTGGTCATGTTGATCAACACCTTGTTCTTGTCGGCAATTTGCCGGACAAAGCACTGCTGGCGGATCAACGGAATCACCTCAGAGGCGATCGTTGTTTGCAGCGTTACTTCAGCGCCACCCCCGTCCCCCATACCGAGAGACTTGATCAGCGCCCGCCGAGTGAGGGCAGCGGAAGTCATAGACCGTTCTCCTGTTGATAAATTGTCAAGGTTCTGTGTTCTGTGCGAAGCAGCGATCGCCTAGTCGTCGTCGTCCAGAGGGAATGCCACCCCAGCCTTATTGGCCTCATACTGCATTTGCAGTACATCCCCAAAGGAGACTGGGGCATCCAAGTCTCCATCGCTCAGCCCCCAGGTCTGAGCCGCCTTCACTAATTGCTCATCGGTGCGAATTAGCGGTTGCTGGGCTTTCCGCTCTCCGATGTGCCCCCGCCCCGCCGTTTTCCGCATGGACTGGGGGCTAGGCAGTTGCCCGCCACTGTTGCCCGCCATTTCCGCCACCGCCGCCCGCGCCGCTTGTGCCGCCGCAGACTTGATCAGTGCCTCTAGCGGGATTTCGTCAGGGGCAGAATCGGCCAAGTCGGGGACTGTCCCCAAGGCTTTCTCAAGCTGCTGTACCCGCAGCAGCATGGGACCATCAAACTGCTGGCCCAGGATTTCATCCTCTAGAAAGTCAAGGCGATCGCCCATCGTGCCGGGACGCTCACCAGCGGTCTTTGCTAGTCCCGTGTGATCTTCCAGCGCACTAACGCGATCGTGCAGGGAACCGTCACCACCCATGCCATCACCATCAGGAGCCCCCATCCCATTCGGATCATCCTCATCACCATCACCACCGGGAGCGCCAGGGGGCATCATGCCCGCCCCTGGGCCTTCATCGCCATCACCATCAGGGGGCATCATGCCACCACCACCCTGCTGCATTGCTTGCTGGGTGAGAGTGAGGCCCTGCTGAAAAATCTGGGCCAACTGCTGTAGAAATTGGGGGTCCATGGCGCTTAATACTGAACGTATTGAGAGGGGAACATGATCACGGGGCTAGCTACCCCAGGACTGCCGGGAGGCCGCAGGGGAGAACCGGAAAGCTCAGTCGTGATGCCTTCCTTGAAATCGGACAACGCTTTACGGAGTTCTGGTCCCATGGCGGCCACGGTGCCCGCCGCCTGATAGTCATTCATGTGGGGTAGCTCTTGAGCAAATCGGCTGAAATATTGCAGATATCGAACAAAGTTCACCAAGGCATCAGGCGGGGCCTCTGCTACCCCTGCCAGTCCGTAGGAGGCGTCCGTCAGCAGCCCCAGCGTTTCAGGGCTACTGAGTTCGGCTTTGCCCATGTCGCAGCATTTCTCCAGGGCCTGAGTGAGTTCCCCTACGGTCATGCCCCAAACATCAGTATTCGGACCTTTTGAGGTGGCTTGAGGGTAACCGCCCTTGGGCTGGCGATCTCCGATTCCTGTCGCAGGTTGAGCGCCATCCATTTTTACGGCCCCGCCGCCCCGAGGACGCAGGCTGGACGGGGCATTCAACCCCCGCCCCATTCCGGTCTTGATCGGATCGCCGCCAGGGCTCAATTGCTGCTGGGCACTCCCTCCCAGCGCTTTCTGAAGCCACTGCTCTACCTGGGTAGAATTCGTCAGCGTCATTGTTGCCCCCAGGCTTTTGGCCAATGCGGTGATGTAGGCCCCATTCCCTGGGGCTTCACCGTTCACCAGCCGCAGGGCCGGATTGTCGGTGATTGAAAGCTCATCTAGGCGAATCTTGGTGATCAGGTTGCAGGCCCGCCCGAGGCGATCGCGCCCTGGTTGAGTGGCCAAAATCTTGCCGCCAACCGATACCCCCAAGGGGACCAAGCCTTCTTGAAGCATCTGCCAAATGGTTTTGGCGACCGGATTGGCTGGGGAGAGGATGCCCCGCCAATGGCAAGTGCCCTGTTCGTCTACCCGAATGTCTGTAACCCGCCCCAGTGGAAGGGCGATCGCCGCTACCAAATCCATCTGTTGTTGAGCATCTAGACTCAACAAGGCGATCGCCCTTTGGATCAGGGGTTGCCAAAAATTGTGGTGCAAGCGCAGTGGCCCACCCGCAAGGCCGTCAATCCCCCGCTGGGCCATAAAGGCAGGGATAGCCGCCGCCACAGCGCTAGGGTGGATGGCATCGCCATCCAGATCCTGATAAAAACTAGAGGCGACCCCGCCGACTTCCCAAGCAGTAGTGGTGCTTGTGGTCTTTAGCAGGGTCGCCCCAAATAGTGGGCTATTCAAATTTGCGGGCAGATCGACAGGCTTATCTAGACTTTAACAGGTGTTAGAGGGGAGGGAACAGTCAGGTTGGAATGCGCTCTGCGTGTTTTTGCGTGAATCACTTCGCCGTGACTGCGACAACATCTCGCCCCCCGACCTTCCCTTTTTGCTTGATCAGCGCTACGAACTGCCCCGATCTTTGGCTGGCAACATGCTGGTTATAGGCCGCGATCGCGGCGGCTCCGTTGGGGTCAAAGTGGATGGGAGCGAGGGTCTTGGCGCGGCGACGAGCGGTGGGCTTGCGGAGCACCCTGCGTTGTCCCACCCCTTCCAGGATGAGTTTGCCGTAGGTGCGGATCAGAAATGTGCTGAGCTTTTGGTTATGCGCCTTAGCTTGGTCGGCTAGACGCTTTTCTAGGCGGGCCAATTTCCGTTGGGTCTTTTGCCAGTTTGAGCCCCCTAAGGTTTGGCGGGCCAGTTGCTGCTGTAGCTTGGCCTTGCGGGCCAAGAGGCGAGGGTCTGGGGCATAGGCACGGATTTCTTTGCCCGTGTCGGTGGTTCCCAGCAGGGGAGATATCCCCTTAGGAGCGGCGATGGTGCAGGCGATCGCCCGCTCTTTTAGGGGCTGCTCATCAAAGGCCCCTGTGAGTTGCAGGTACCAGCCGTCTGGTCGCTTGGCAATTTTCAAAACCTTGATGGGGCGATCTCCCCACTCTTGCCATAGATGCTTGACCCGAAATACCCCTAGGCGGGGAATGCGGATCAGTCCGTCGCGATCGTGGCCACCAACGGCGGTGACGGTGAAGGATTTAGGATCTTCGTGAATTAAAGTATCGGTCGCGTCTCGGCAAGATTTGAAGCGGGGTTTGCCCCCTTTGCCCGATTTGTACCGCTGCCACGCCTCCGCAAGGCTGTGGCAGGTGCCCCGAATGAACCAAGCGGGGATGGTCCGTAGCCACGGTTTGTCGGGGTGGCGCTTGTGAGCGAAATATTTGGCTAGGGAAAAGTTACTGGGCTGGTCTAGGCGGGGTTGTCGATACTGCTGGGGCAGGGGGCAGAACTGGGCATAGGGCCGCTTGCGGGCGAAGTAGGTATAGGGGGCCAAGTTGCCTTCCCCCCATGGCTGGTTTTTGTCGATGCGGCGATATTGCCAGGGCACTGGACAGCAGGGGGCAACAATATGGTTTTTAACCCTGTGAACTTCAGTGACCAAAATTTTCTGGCCGACAATCGTCAATAGAATCGGGGCTGATGATTTCCAGGCCAAAACCTCAAGATCTTCAAGGGACGGCATAACTATGCCTGTAACCCGCTTCTTTTTACCATTTGCGTCCCAATCAATTGATGCCTGCTCATACTCAACGCCAGCAACCCTGATCTTTCTCTGACGTTTTAGATTTGCCTCCTGAATATCAACTGTGACAGCATCCCGGATCGAAATATCAGTGACCTGGCTGGTGACTGCACTGA
>JAQCKL010000204.1 GCA_027592485.1 Cyanobacteriota bacterium | reverse complement strand
TCAAACATCGCTCGAAACTGTAGCATTGGCAGGCTCAATTGAGAATGAAATAGCCCTGGGCAGTGGCCACGTTCTTAAAATGTTTCAAAACCGTGCTCAAAAAGAAGCTTGAATTTCTTTTTCTAGCGAGGTAGATGCCCCCATATCGTCACGAGTGCTTAAGGGCGTAGATCACACAATCATTGCCATCCAGGGCAAGGGGCTTAATCCCCTTGTTCAGGGCAGACAGATTTGCGCAGTACTGTACTAGGGGGATTTGCCATGCATTCTAGATGTTTTCCTGCATAGACGATTGGCTTTAGGGCAAATGAGCATCAACAAAACCCGCCCCTACGGGTATCGTCTTTATCTGAAAATCGCCTAACAGCTTAGGTGTTGCTTAAATCCATTTTTTCGGAGGTTTATATGGCGTCTGCTTTAACCAAAGGGACCCTCGTCACGATTGTTGGCGAAGCAGTCTTGCAAGATCGGTTAATTAACCTACTCGCTCAACTCAAGGTATCCGGTTACACGGTAGTTCCGGCAAAGGGCGCTGGGAGTCATGGTAAACGGATGGGTGATATCGCTGGCTATAACACCAACATTGAAATCAAAACCATTGTCAGTTCTGACTGCTCTGAACAGTTACTAGAAGGCTTACAGCCGTTCCAAGAGACCCATGCGCTAATTGCCTTCCGGCAGGAGGTAGAAGGTTTGTTTGACGTAGATGCAGCCAACGATGAGTCTCGGATACCGGTTAGGCTGTACTGAGTGCAGCACATTCTGAACTTAGAAGGCAATCCTTGAAAAATCAATCTTTTCTAGCTGACAAGCTACTGATCCCGGCTATTTTAGTCGCCCTCATCGCCTTCATTGGGTTCAATAGCTTTGTGATTCTCAATCCTGGCCAGGCCGGTGTGATAAGCATCCTAGGCAAAGCCCAGGATGGCGTCCTCTTGGAGGGCATTCACTTTCGGCCACCCCTAGTTTCAGCGGTGGATGTGTACGATCTCACGGTCCAAAAGTTTGAAGTGCCAGCCCAAAGTTCCACAAAAGATCTGCAGGACCTCACCGCTAGTTTCGCCATCAACTTTCGCCTTGACCCGCTACTCGTCGTTGAGATCCGTAGAACCCAAGGCACCTTAGCCAATATTGTCTCTAAAATCATCGCTCCCCAAACCCAGGAATCTTTTAAGATTGCTGCTGCTAGGAGAACCGTAGAAGAGGCGATCACCAAAAGGAACGAGCTCAAGCGCGATTTTGATGACGCCCTCAGTCAGCGGTTAGAGAAATATGGAATTCTGGTCCTCGATACGAGTGTGGTGGATCTCGACTTTTCCCCAGAATTTGCCAAGGCCGTAGAAGAGAAGCAAATTGCTGAACAGAGAGCGAAACGAGCCATTTACGTGGCTCAAGAGGCCGAGCAACAGGCCCAGGCTGATATTAATCGGGCAACGGGTAAAGCCGAAGCGCAACGATTGCTCGCCGAAACCTTGAAAGCCGAAGGAGGTCAACTCGTTCTGCAAAAGGAAGCCATTCAAGCCTGGAAAGATGGTGGTGCTCAAATGCCCAAAGTCTTAGTTATGGGCGGAAACGAGCAAGGGGGAGTTCCTTTTCTGTTTAATCTTGGCAATGTTCAGCAGGGACGTTAATGCGTTTCTTTAATAGCCCATAAGGCTATTCAGTAAGGGGATGCAAACAGACTGGAATGGAGGGTGGGTTGCGGCCTATTAGGACGTAGATCACACAGCCATTTCAGTCCAGGTCAGGGGGCTTAAGCCCCTTGTTCAAGGGTAGAGGGAATTAGGTTGCAATGGCTACGCTTAACTCCCCTTTTAAAGTTCATGCCAACTGAATTTTCCATAGACTTATCAGATCAATTTTTTCGATTTTTTTTTCAAATCACACATTCTGTCTAATCAACATTTAACAAGGCAATAGCGTCATGGGTTACACCGACGAAGAGAAAAAAGTATCTACACATCACCCCAGTGATGGCAGTGAGCTAATTCCGGCGGAGGTTCAAGCCAAAAGCCATCAAAAATCCGAGCCATTAACGGACACTTCATCAAGATCCGGCTACAGAGTGGACGAGGAAGGTATCGGCAATAACTACGCCATTGAACCTGAAATGTATGACGCAAAATATCCCTCTCCAAAACAGCAGCAGCGTTATCTTCTGCTGGGAATAGGGGCGTTCTTGTTTGTGGCCTTAGCTGTATGGATTGCCTTTGTGGCTAGCTAGTGCAGGATGAGGTCAAGCTAGCAACTGTCGCGCAGGCTTCGAGCCTGATGCTATTAAGATGCTGGCACGACAAAACTGACAGGCGAGGGGCATCCATCCTTTCAAAAATGCTTTCGTGACCATGACCTGATCCTGATTTTGAAGATGCGATGGTGGGCGAGGTTAACATCCTGGCCACTTCGTTCATCCAATATTTATGGGCTTTACGTATTGCTGGTTAACTTCGCTAACTGGGAGGTTTATATGCGGATTGCCCAAGTTGCACCCTTGTGGGAACAGGTGCCCCCGTTTGGCTACGGCGGCACCGAACTGGTCGTGAGTTTGTTGACAGAAGAACTGGTGCGCCGTGGTCACCAGGTGACGCTGTTTGCTGCTGGTGATTCGGAGACGATCGCTCGACTAGAGCCGGGTTGTGAAAAAGCATTGCGCGTCGTGGGGATGTTGCCGCCAGAATATGTCCGCCATGAGCAGAGGCAGCTCGGTAAAGTCTTTGATCGGGCCGGGGAGTTTGATCTGATTCACTCCCATATGGATGTTGCGGCTTTGCCCTATACCCACGCCAGTCAGACGCCGGTTGTACATACCCTGCATGGCCCATTTACGACTGCGACCGAGTCCCTATTTAGCCAATATCGACGGCAAAATCTGGTCACTGTGTCTAACTCGCAGCAGCGGCCTGAGTTGGGGCTCAATTATGTAGCTACGGTGTACAACGCGATCTCCCTCGACCAATTTGAGTTTTACCCCCAACCCGCCGCCCCCCCTTACCTCGCTTTTTTGGGGCGCATGGCAGAGGAAAAAGGTCCCCATCTGGCGATCGAAATTGCTAAGCGGAGCGGTTGGCCGCTCAAGATGGCGGGGAAGATTGATCTTGAAGATCAAGCCTTTTTTGATCGCGCTGTCGCCCCTCACATTGATGGTAAGCACATTGAGTATTTAGGGGAGGTCAACCATCATCAAAAGCAGACCTTAATGGGTCAGGCCATCGCAACGTTATTCCCCATTACCTGGCCGGAACCGTTTGGGCTCGTCATGATCGAATCTATGGCGAGTGGTACCCCTGTGATTGCCATGGCGATGGGCTCGGCACCAGAGGTTGTCGCTGACGGGAAAACGGGGTTTCTCTGCCGCAGGGCTGAGGACTGTGTGGAGGCCGTTGCTCAAGTCCATCGCCTGAGCCGACCCGCTTGCCGAGCCCATGTGGTGCACAACTTCAGTGTGGCGCGGATGGTGGATGGTTATGAAGCCATTTACCGGAGGCTGATCAGCGATCGGAGGTTGGGTCCACAGATTCCAACGTCGCTCGACAGCCCATTGCAAATTGCGGCTGAAGATTGCTTGACCTCAGAGGCGGTTTAAAACGGGAGTCATTTAAAACGGGGGTAGATCGGTCTTGGATGGGAGTGACTTCCGGCAGGACCCTGGAATCGGGTGATTTACAAACTGTGGGGTATTGCCACTTCAGCAAGGGCGATTGGGATAAGTTCTGAGCATCAATCGTCAGCATCTTTGGAGCGCCATGACCATCGTGAATTCTTCCGATCGAAATCAGCCAAAATTGACATCAGGGGCCAATGCCCTGAATATCGTCGAGCTAGGGGGGCGGACCTTTGCCCCTGCTCAGCAGGTGCCGATTCCAGAATGGCCCTGCACCACCATCAAGCGGCAACAACCCACGCTGACCCTCAAGGACAACGGTTTATTTTTGATTACCGATACCCTGGGGAATATTTCCGGCTGCTTGGACGACCAAGTTAACACCAGTCTGGGATTATTTTGCCGAGATACGCGCTTCTTGAGTCGCTTAGAGTTGCAAGTTGAGGGGCTGCCGCCCATTTTGCTCAGCAGCACGGCCCAACGAGGGTTCACCCTGTCAGCGCTCTGTGCCAACCCCGAGATCGCCGGTGGTGCCAATCGCAGGGCAATACGGGCCGAAACCATTGGTATCCAGCGGGATCTGGTGCTGCAAGGGGGGGTGTTTGAGGAGCTCACCCTGACCAACTACAGCACTGAATCGGTCGCGTTTGAGGTGAGCCTTAGTTTCGATGCTGATTTTGCCGATCTGTTTGAAATTCGGGGGAAAGTACGGCCCCACACCGGGACGATGCTACGCCCGATTCATTTGGCACAGGAAGCGGCTGAACCCATCCCTGTCTTTGACGATGGCCTCAACGGTGGACAAGGGGGAAGGCTAACCCTGGCTTACCAAGGGGTTGACCAGTTACTAATGGAGTCGAGGATTCAGTTTTATCAGCGGCAGCCCGATCAATGTAAAGGCTATACCGCCATTTGGCAGATCACGCTACAGCCCCACGCCACCGAGATTTTAGGCTATCGCCTCCAGCTCTTCTTAGACAATCATCCGGCGTCATCGGTGCCCATTCCGGCCACGCTGAGTCAGGCAGTGGCGGAGGAGGTTATGGAAGAACAGCAGTGGCGCGATGGTGTCACCTGCATTCGCACCGATAATCGGGCGCTCAACCAAATTATCGAGCGGGCCGAGCAAGATACGTATCTGCTGGGGCAAACCTGTGGGGAGAACAAAATTTTATCGGCGGGGATTCCCTGGTTTGCCACCTTGTTTGGGCGCGACTCGCTGATCACCGCCATGCAAACCCTGATGTTTGACCCGGCCCTGGCTGAGCAAACCCTGACCGTATTGGCGAAGTACCAGGGCCAGGTGACCGATGATTGGCGGGAGGAGGAACCGGGGAAAATGCTCCATGAGCTGCGGTTAGGGGAAATGTCGCGCAGTGGTGAAATTCCCCATACCCCCTACTACGGCACGGTGGATGCCACCCCCCTATGGCTGATGCTCTATGCCGATTACTACGCTTGGAGGGGCGATCGCGCCCTCCTAGATCGCCTGTGGGAACCGGCCCTGGCTGCCATGGCTTGGATTGATCGCAGTTGCGAAAAGACCGGCTATGTCACCTACGAGTGCAGCTCTTTAGGGGGTTTACGCAACCAGGGCTGGAAAGATTCGGGGGACTGCATTGTGGATGCCAAGGGCAACGTGGCCGAGGGGGCGATCGCCCTGGCCGAGGTGCAGGGTTATGTGTACGCGGCCAAGGTGCGACTGAGCCGCATCGCCGGACTGCAACAGCGATCGGATTTGAGCGATCGCTGGCAAAGAGAAGCTGGGGTCCTCAAGGCTCGCTTTGAACAAGACTTTTGGCTACCTGAGCAGGGGTATTTTGCCCTAGCCCTAGATGGCAAAGGCCAGCCCGTGGACAGCATCACCTCAAATCCAGGGCATTGCCTGGGGTTAGGGATCCTCTCCCCTGAAAAAGCTCGCAGCGTAGCGGAACGGCTACAAGCGCCTGATATGTTTAGCGGCTGGGGCATCCGCACCCTCAGTAGCACCTCACCCGCTTACAACCCCATGGGATATCACGTTGGCTCAGTGTGGCCCCACGACAATGGCATCATTGCCGCTGGGTTGAGATCGCTGAGCTTTACAGAACAGGCCCTTGAAATCGCCCAGGGCATCTTGGATATGACCACCGAGCAACCCTATCAATGCCCGCCAGAGTTGTTTTGTGGGTTTAGCCGGACTCCAGCTGGGAGTCCGGTGCGGTATCCAGTCGCCTGTTCTCCCCAAGCGTGGGCCACCGGCACGGTCTTTCAGCTCTTGCAAGTCATGGCGAACCTGGTGCCGGATGTCCCCAATAACTGCCTGCGGATTGTGCAGCCGACCTTGCCAGAATCGGTGAGCTATATGTCGGTGAAAAATTTAAAAATTGGCCACACGCTGCTAGAGCTGGAATTTGAGCGGTCTCGCGAAGCCACCGCCTGTCGCGTCGTCAAAAAGCGAGGCAATCTGCGGGTATTGATTGAAGCATAAGGTCGCCATAGCCCCTGCCGTTAAATACACCGGCAGGGAAAACCAGCACCATAAAAGACATATGAAATAACTGTTTTTTATCCCAGTTTGAATCCAAAACTTAAATTATGAGACATTTGTGTCATGTCCAAGCGATCGTTCCAAGCCTCGTTGGTTGGCGTCCAACGGGCTAAGCAGGCGTTTGCCCTTAAGGGATGGACCCAAGAAAATCTAGCCGGTGAAGTTCATTTAAAGACCCGCCAACCCATCTGGCGATTGTTCACAGGACAACCTGTTGACCGACAGGTTTTCATGGATATTTGCTCAGTACTGGATTTGGACTGGCGAGAGATCGCGACGGATCCCTCCGCAGAGTTTCCTGGGGCCAAAGAGGCGGCTGAAAGCAGCTCTCAAGATCTGGATGCCCTGGTAGAGCAGGTGCGATCGCAGCATCGGGACGCGATTCAACACCGGTGCGGCATCCTGCAATTACTCGACATCCATCACCCGGTCCCCATCAGCGACATCTATGTGGATGTGAATATTTTGACCGCGTTGGCCAGTCAGCAATGGGTGGATATCACTGACCTGAACACCCTCAAACCCACTGAATTTCATCGGGTAGGTTTAGGAGCCATAGAACAACCGCAAATGCCTGGAATACAAGCGGTTGAAACCCACTCAAAACTCAGAGTGCTGGGCCAACCGGGCATCGGCAAAACCACTTTTTTGCAACATCTGGCGGTGCAATGCAATCTCGGTCAGTTCGCTGCCCAGCAGGTGCCAATTTTCATTACCCTGCGGGAATTTGCCGAAGCCGCTAAACGACAAGAGGACTTTAGCCTCCTCAACTACATCAATCACATCCTGCTCACCGCTGGCATTCTCGATCCGTCAATCCTAGAAACTCTACTCAGGGCAGGGCGCGTGCTGCTGCTCATGGATGGGATGGATGAAGTCCTAAACCAGGACATGTCCGCAGTCATCAGAGAAATTCGCACCTTCTCAGATCAGTATCATCGCAATCAATTTGTGGTGTCCTGCCGTACCGCCGCTCAAAAACTGAGCCTACGAGGCTTTACCGATGTTGAAATTGCCCCCTTTACCCACCCCCAAATCACCACCTTCGCCGACAAATGGTTTTTAGCCCTGAGCACCACCACAGCGGCATCGGACCAAGCCACTCAATTCATAGAAAAACTCGATCTGCCAGAAAATTGGCAGTTTCGCCAGTTAGTGGTCACCCCCCTATTTCTCCATCTCGCTTGCTGGGTCTTTCAAGGACAAGGCGAATTTCCGAGCAAGCGGACGGCCTTTTATAAACAAGGTCTAGACTTGCTATTGGGTAAATGGGACGAAGCCAAAGGGATCGAGCGCGATGCCGTTTATCGAGGGTTTTTATTACCTGAAAAGATGCGGCTATTGAGCCAATTGGCGGCAGCCACCTTCGATCACAGCCAGTATTTTTTCAAACAGCGCACCATTGAGCAATATATCGAAGATTATCTCCAAAATTTGTCGGAGGCTCTCCTCGAACCGGAAGAACTCCGCCTTGAAAGTGAGGCAATTCTCAAAGCGATCGAGGCGCAGCATGGGCTCTTAATTGGTAAGTGTCACAGGGGTTGAGAACAGGAGTTGTTGTGGAAGGGAGTAGTCAGTTAAAGTTTACC
>JAQCKL010000203.1 GCA_027592485.1 Cyanobacteriota bacterium | reverse complement strand
CCGCCGCGTCTAAGACCCCCAACCGTCCGCTAGTTCCGGCCCCGATGTAAAACAACCGGCCCCCCTGACCGAGGGCAACGGTGGTGCGCTCAATGGCCTCGGCTAGGGCCGTGCGAGCACCGGCGATCGCCTTCACCGTTTGCTGATCCTCTTGATTAAACAGATCCACTAGCTCTAAGGGCGACAGCTGATCTAGATTTTGGCTGGCGGGATTGGCCTGCTCTGTCAAAAGGTGGCCCCGATGGGTCGCACTTTTTTCTGCCTGGAGAGGGGCTTGTGTCCCTAGCAAATCATGGCTCGAAGGCATGTCAGAAGTCCTCGCATAATCCACAACAGTCTAAAACGATGACTGTCTCCATCGCCCCATCGCTCCTAACGCCTCCGGCGACGCTACGCGCACACCCCACCACCCTCTGGATACAGGCGCTGAGAAGATTTCCAGGGAAGAATTTACCTGGGTAGGGTGGATCTTGTGCCCACCCTCCGCCGATCGCCCCTCAACCAACCCGTTTCCTCGTCGCTATTCAATCGGTTATCCGGCAGGTTATCGAGGTCACCCACAAGAGGTACCCCTACGTCGGTTGTCGCGCAGCGTAATGCACCATAGCCCGGTTTTTGGCGTTGCTGATTCGGAGTATGAATTGTCATTCAGAGCGCAACGGAGTGGAGCGTTGGCACAGCCTGCCGCAGGCTTAGAATCCCGGCAGATGCTTCACTGCGAAGACTTCGTAGCACCTCTGGTGCGGCTACGCCTACAGCATGACAAAGGTAGATTCATACCTTGATTAAGCAACGCCCGGTTTTTTATTGCCAGAGATCGCTCGAGAGGAAAGCAATACAAGTCCCTAGAGCAACTTTTCAAGGCGTTGACGCAACATATCCATTTCCTGCTGGGACAAACCGGAATCATCCGTCTCATCCATGCCATCCACCACATCTCCGATGGGATAATCAGCGGGATGCTCAGGATCCCAATCGGTGCGCTCCACATTGTTGTCCGGTGGCGTCACCAAGGTGCCAGCGGGGATTCGTTTGAACTCCAGACCTGCCCCTTCGCAAAATTCCTCAATGTCGCCTTCTTCAAACCGCTCCACCGTGGGTGAAAGAAAGTCCTGGGCCTCTAGCATCAGCCCAAACCGGATGGCGTCATCTTCCTGTTCAAACATCAACACCGTATTATGGCCATTGGCATTCAAGGAGTGGATGCCTTCGTTATCGGTGCCTGCGTTAAATAGCAGTACGTATACCTGCATTCTTGTCTCTACCAACTCTCATTCGCGTCGTTATTGAGTATCTTAAGTGCAGTCTGGTATTGTCAGGCTGCCTGTGATCAGTCCCAGTTCACTCTTCTGGGATAAAAGCGATGGAATTGCCGTCTACAGTTTTGGGGAATTCCCGTCGCTAGGTTTCAGCAAGGTGTTGGTCTGGCCTTAGCGCTGAATAGTAATGACTCTGGGCCAGTGGGTGTGTGAGGAACCATGACCAACTCATTTAATGAGCCTGATCCCCCTAATGATGAGCCTGAATTAGAGCCTGATCATGGGGGAACATCTTCTGGTCCCCAACGGCGATGGGGCCGGACCTTCCTCATCCTGGGTTCAGTGGGACTGTTGGGGGTGGCTGGGGGCACCGGGTGGGCTTGGATCTTTGTGAATGAGCGCCTCGCCCCCTGGGCCTCTGACCTATTAACGGAAACCTTAGGCCGCCCCGTCGCGTTGGGGCCGGTAGAACAGGTTTCCCCATTGGGGGTTCGGTTTGGCCCTTCGGCGATTCCCCCCACGGCGGATGACCCCGATGCGGTGGCGATTGAGACCATTCATGTGCGCTTCAATCCGCTCCAACTGCTGCGGCGACGGATCCAGCCAGAAATTACCTTGCAAGGGGTCGATGCCTATATAGAACAAGATCAGACTGGGGAATGGGTTAACCTCAGTGACCTTGACCTGCCTGAGGCCGAACCGGGTAAGGACCCTCTGATTCAGGTGAATCCCATTGTTCAGGTCGAAGATGCAGCGGCAATGCTGCGGCCATACAGTGATCCTGAAGCCGATGCCATTACCCCCCTGATGATTGAAGATGTGGCGGTAACGGTGGCGATCGCTAAACTGAAAGATTTCGACATTCCCAACCAGCCTGGCCAGGTTACCGATGTTCAGCAGATTGAGCTAGACCTAACGGCCAGCCTTCAGGAGGCTGGCACCCTAACCGTCCAGGGGGAACTGCTCCAGTTTCCTGAAGCAGTTCCAGAGCAGGCGGGTATTCCCAGTGGGAAGGCTTTAGATCGCTTGGCTGGCAATCTAAACCTGCAAATCGAGTCATTAGATCTGCCAACGATCGCCCCAGCAGCCCTGGCTAACCGGCCTCAACCCCTGCCGCTGACCGTCACAGCAGGCCAAGTTCACGGCAATGTGGATGTGGAACTCGCCCCTCAAACAGAGCCTCGGGTTACGGGCACCGCGCGCCTAGAGCAAGGCAGCATAACCATCGATCAGCTCTCCCAACCCGTCGAGAAAATTGCCGGGCAATTGCGATTCCAGGGCAATCGCGTTGCCCTGGAGAATGCCACCGCTGAATACGGTGAACTGGTGGCTAAGGCTGGGGGCTTGATCGATACCCGTAACGGCTATGACCTCAAGGCAGAAATTGAACCCTTCACGGTAGCGGAGCTGGTCGAGGGATTTCCCGTCAACTTGCCGGTTGAAGCCACGGGCACCTTTCGCGCCGAGGGGGTGATGACCGGGCCGCTGGCGGAACCGGAGATTACGGGTCGTCTTGTCTCGGTGGATACGGTCACGGTGGATAAGGTGGCGTTTGCGCTGGTGGAAGCGGCGATCGCCTATACCCACCCGGAACTCACCCTGACCAGCCTACAGTTGGAACCCTTGGCCGGGGGCACTATCACCGGCAGCGGCCAATACACTTTTGGGGATCCCAGCCTTTTAGCCCTGCAAGTGACGGGGCAAGGGTTGCCCGCAGATACCATTGCTGGCCCCTATGGATTGCCCGAAGCGATCACCATTGGCACCTTGGCCCTGGATGGGGAGATTTCCGGTCCCCTTGAGAACCTCAACGGGGTGTTCTCCTGGCAGGCCCCCGACGGCACCTACCCCACTCGCGGGGTCGCCACCATTGAACGCAACCAAATTACTTTGCAAGAAGCCATCGTGCAGGTTGCTGGGGGCACCGTGGCCGCAACCGGCAGGTTAATCAACGGGGCGTGGGACGCCGACATCGTCGCCCAGGGCATTCAATTGGGGAGCTTTAATGATCGCCTCCAGGGCAGTGCTGTGGATGGGACCGGACAGTTTTCGGGCACCTTAGACGACTTAACCTTGGCCGGGATTCAAGGCAGCGGCACTGTCGGTGCCCTGATTGCCGGGGGCACCTTGGCTAGCGACTTCAGCCTGGCGAATGGGAACTGGCAGGCCAATGGTGAGGGGCGCGGCATCCAGTTGGGGCTGTTTTCCCCCGCTTTGCAGGGCGCTACGGCGGCCAACTTCCAACTGTCAGGGACGGTCGAGGACCTCACCCTGGCGGGTATTCGCGGCGAAGCAACGGTCACCCTGGCCGAAGGCTTGGCCACGGTCAGGCGTCTGCGCCCTCAACTGGGGAGCACCGTCGATGCCCTGGTGGCCCAAGTCAGTTGGGATGGGGAGACCTTAAACATCGATCGCGCCACCACCGCTGGCTTCTTTGCCCAGGGCACGGTACGTCCCCTCTTGTCAGGGCCAGGGGCACCCAGTATTGATGCCATTAACCTGCTGTTGCGGGCCGACAACTATAATTTGGCCACCCTCCCTTTACCCGTTAACAATGCCGTCAACTTAAGGGGACTGGCCAATTTCAATGGTTATCTCACGGGTAACCTCAGGGACTTGAATTTGATTGGCGACCTCAGCTTGGCGAATCTCGCCGTCAACGAGCTGGTATTTGAACCGTTACTGGCCGGAGATGTCCGGTTCTCTAGTCAGGATGGGGCGTCCCTAAATCTACTCGGCGACCAGGATCAGATTGTGGCCAGCTATGGGCGGCGCAGCAACCAGGTCAATTTCCGGGTACAGGCGGCGGATGCGGTGGCGATCGGTGAAACCGAGGGCGATCGCCTCCAAGCTCGGCTCTACAATTTTCCGTTATCGCTGGTCGGAGTCCCCCAGGGCACTGCCGCCCAGTACGGCACCCTGCGAGGCACTGTCCAGTTTGCCAGCGCCACGGTCAATCTGCGGGACTTCTCAGCGGTGGGACAGTTTGACGTCAACGGCTTAGGGTTGGGATACATCAGCGTCGATCGCATCTTTAGCGGCTTCTCTTACCGCAGTGGGGTCGCCACCCTCAGCCAGGGCGAGATTCGGATGGTGGATGAGACCCCCCAGGGTGAAATTCTGGATGAGCGCATCTACCAAGTGTCAGGGCAATTTGGGTTTGCCAGTGATCCACAATTACAAGCCAGCTTGCTGACCGAACGCGGCACCCTCCAAGACCTGCTGGAGATTTTCAAGGTCACCGAGTTAATGGACCTAGGGCGGGGGTTTGCAGTCACGCCAAACTTGATTCCTGGCTCCCAAGCCGAAGTAGATGCCCTCTTGGCCACCGTTCCGGTCGAGACCCAATCGGCCAGCTTCTTGAATCGCATTCGCCGTCTCTCTGAGATTCGAGAATTGCAATTCTTGGAAGAGGTGGCGGCTGAGGAAGCCCTGTTACCGCCGTTAGAAGACTTAAATGGCCTATTTCGGGGCCGGGTTGATGTGGCCGCGAGTCTCCCCAAAGATGTGGCGGTCAACTTTAACCTAGAGGGACAAGACTGGCGCTGGGGCAATACGTTTATTGCCGATCAAGTGGTGGCCAATGGCCGCTTGCAGGATGGGGTGCTGCGCCTGAACCCCGTACGCCTCGCAACGGATCTGGGGGGCGATCGCACGGCCTTCATCAGTTTGTCAGGGGAGACCGCCCTTGATTCCAGGGATACCACCCGGCGGCGGCTCAACCTTGAGTTCGAAAATGTGCCCGTAGCGGCCCTAGAAAAACCCCTGCGCATTCCCTTCCCGATTGAGGGGGATTTGAACGGCCAAGCCACCTTGGTCGGCAATTTGGCCGATCCCACGATTGAGGGCCTCGTCACCCTCGACGAAGGTCGTCTGAACAACAACGATATTGCTCAGGCTGTGGCTGATATTGAATATCGGGGCGCGCGGGTCAATTTAGACACCACCCTCAACCTGGTTGACTCTAACGATCCCCTCACGTTGATTGTCCGTGCCCCGTACCAATTGCCCTTTGTCAAACAACCACCGACCAGTGACGAACTGTTAGTGGATGTGGATGTACGGGACGATGGCATTGCCCTGCTCAACCTATTCAACAATCAAGTGGCCTGGGAAGGGGGCACGGGAGACGTAGATGTGCGCTTCGAGGGAACCTGGGATCAACGGTCCATTCCCGATCTGTCGGCCCTCAGTGGCCAGGTGTTGTTGAATGATGCGGTGATCCGGTTTGCGGCGCTGCCAGAGCCCCTTACCGATGTCGAAGGCCGCGTTCAGCTCAACTCCCAAAGCATTGTGGTAGAGCGTTTTACGGGGCGCTTCAGCGAAGGCCAGGTCAATGCGTTGGGGACCTTGCCCACGGTGACGCCCCTACGGACGCAGGAGGCCCCAGCAGAGGCTTTACCCGCAAGCGAGGTTGCAGAAGCGGAGCCGATCCCTGGAGCGGATGCCACGATCCCAGCCCTTAGCCCGTCAGAGTTGCAAAGCCAACCCTTGACCGTGGCCTTAGACGGCATTGATCTCACCCTCCGGGGGCTTTATGCCGGCCAGGTAGATGGGCGTTTACGGCTGGGGGGTAGCCTGCTGATCTTTGGACCCAAGCTCACTGGGGAAATCGCCCTGTCTAATGGACAGATTACGATTCCTAATATTGGGGCTAGGAATCTGCAGACACGTTCCGGTAACGCCTTCTTCCCTGCGCCCCGTTTCGATGACTTGGCCGTCACCCTAAATGACAATGTCAATGTCGTGCAGGGGGGCATCCTCAGCGTCACGGCGCGCGGTCGTTTGCTGGTGAATGGGGCCATCACGGACCCCAAGCCCCTGGGGTTGATTAATCTCACCTCGGGGCGGGTGGCCCTGCTGACCACGTCCCTACGCTTGACGGGAGATGGCAACCGGGCTGAGTTCCGAGATAGCTTCGACCCGTTGCTCAATGTCACCCTGACCACCTCCATTCCCGATAGCGGGGGGCAGACCGAATTAATTACCGCTAGCCCGTTCCCCCGCCGGCAGGTCAGCGATCAGGAAAATGAAAACTTTGGTCTGACCCAGGCCGGGGTCCGCACCATTCGGATTCGGGCGGAGGTGAACGCCCCCGCCAGCCAACTCCTGGCCATTGAGGGCATCGAGGGTTTCCGGCGGTTGATTACCCTCACCAGTACCCCCCAAAGATCGGAGACCGAGATTTTCTCCTTGCTCAGTGGCGATGTCTTTTCCTTGCTGGGTTCCACGGTGGGGAGTGAGGGCAGCGCCAACTTGGGGGGCATTGCCGGGGCGGTGTTGTTGAATGCCTTGCAAAATACCATTGGCGATCGCATTCCCCTCAGTGAGTTCCGCCTGTTCCCGGTCAATGCCAGCTCTGGCCAGGTGAATGATTCCTTTGATATTGGGGGGGAAGTCGGGGTAAATGTGTCGTCACGGGTCTCGGTGTCGGTGCTCAAGGTGCTCACCAACGACACCCCGTTCCAATTCAGCACCCGCTATCGGATCACCGATCAATTTACCCTGCGGGGCACCACCAGCTATGAAGACTTCCGAGAGCGCAGTGGACTCTTGCTAGAGTATGAGACACGGTTTTAGCAGGACAACCCCCCGTGCCTTTAAAGTCTCAGCAGCCAGAGTCTCCGCAGACACCGCCCCAAGATTCGGAGTCATCTCCCCAGACAGCGGCAGCGGCGAACGCGACCACGTCGGCGACGCCCTCCCAGTGGCAGCGCTTTTGGCAGTCGCAGCGGGATAATATTCGCGTCCTGGGGGTTGCTTTAGTAATTGCGATCGTGATGCGGCTATGGGTGGCGGAACCCCGCTTCATTCCCTCCAATTCCATGGAGCCGACCTTGCAAATTGGCGATCGCCTCATTGTCGAAAAGGTCTCTTACTATCTCCATGCCCCGGAGGCGGGTGACATCGTGGTGTTTCGTCCGCCGCCTCAGCTCTACCCCTATGGGTATGGTCCTCACCAGGCATTTATCAAGCGGGTCGTGGCCGGGCCGGGGCAAACCGTGACGGTAACGGGTCAGCAGGTGTATGTGGATGGGGAGCCATTACGGGAGCCCTATATTCAAGCGCCACCGGCCTACGAAATGGCCCCGGTGACGGTACCCCCAGGCATGTTGTTTGTCTTGGGAGATAACCGCAATAACAGCAACGACTCCCATGTCTGGGGGGTGTTGCCCCAAAGCAACGTGATTGGGCGAGCCTATGTGCGATTTTGGCCCATCGCCCAGGGGCAGTTCCTGGCTGAAACAGCCGCAACATCCTGAGGTTTACCTGAAGCCAACAAACCCTTAAGGCCAAGTGCAGTGGACTTGAATGCAAAAGGATTGGAAGCCCTTAGATCAGCGTTAGATCAGCGATCGCGTCATAGCCTTTTGTACGGCCCAGATCCCGCCAATGCTGATTGCACTCAGCCAGGCCAGGCGACCACTGTACAGATGACCGGTAACCAAACACATCCCGCCCACCATA
>JAQCKL010000202.1 GCA_027592485.1 Cyanobacteriota bacterium | reverse complement strand
AAAAAGCTTGACCCCGCCGATAAACGCCAACTGGCTGAAAGTCTATTGGCTGAACTCGCTGAAGCCGAAGCGGAATTGCCCCGACCCCTCGCGGCTAGCACCCTTTAATTCGTCTGATTGAATTTGTCCGTTCCCTTGTCCGTCCTTAATCTAGCTGGAGACGACTCCCGTGACCCTTACCCAAGAACGATCCGTCACCCCAGTCAGTGCTGGTGCTAGTCATCCCCTGGATCCGTTGACCCCCAGTGAGATTGCCTCTGCCGTCGCCATTGTTAAAACCGAAAAGGCCCTGGCCGCCAGTTTTCGGTTCGCGACGGTCACCCTAAAGGAGCCCGCCAAGGAGACGGTGCTGGGCTTTCAGACCGGTGATTCCATTGTTCGCGAAGCCTTCTTGATTTTGCTCGACAATGCCACCGCCACCACCTACGAAGCGGTGGTGTCCCTCAGCGCGGGTCACCTCACCGCCTGGGAGATGATTCCGGGGGTGCAGCCGCCGATCATGCTGGATGAGTTTGTGGAATGCGAAGCGGCGGTGAAAGCCAGCCCGGAATTTCAAGCGGCGATCGCCAAGCGCGGCATCACCGACCCCGACCTGGTCATGGTGGACCCCTGGTCAGCAGGCCATTACGGCATTGCGGAGGAACAGGGCATGCGCCTCTCCCGCGCCCTCTGCTGGGTCAAAGCCAGCCCCACCGACAACGGCTATGCCCGCCCCATTGAGGGGGTGATTCCGGTGGTGGACCTCAACAAAATGGAAGTGATTCGAGTGGAGGACTACGGTGTCATTCCCCTGCCGCCGAAAGATGGCAACTACACCCCCGAATACGTCAAAAACTACCGCACCGACGTGAAGCCCCTGGAGATCGTCCAGCCTGAAGGCCCTAGTTTTACGGTCAACGGCCATGAGATTGCTTGGCAAAAATGGAAGATGCGGGTCGGCTTCACCCCCCGTGAAGGGCTGGTGCTCTACACCGTGTCCTACACCGACCAAGGGGAAGAACGGCCCATTTTCTACCGGGCATCCCTGGCGGAAATGACCGTGCCCTACGGCGACCCCTTGCCCCACCACTACCGCAAAAATGCCTTTGATGTGGGGGAATACGGCATCGGCTCCCTAGCGAATTCCCTGACTTTGGGCTGCGATTGCCTGGGGGTGATCCATTACTTCGACGGGTTCATTACCGACTCGCGCGGTGAGGTGGCCCAGATCGAAAATGCCATCTGCCTCCACGAAGAGGACTTTGGCATTCTCTGGAAGCATATGGACTGGCGCACGGAACAGACCGAAGTGCGCCGTTCCCGCCGCTTAGTGGTCTCCTTTATCGCCACGGTGGGCAACTACGAGTACGGTTTCTATTGGTACTTCTACCAGGATGGCACCATCCAATATGAGGTCAAACTCACCGGCATGGTCAGCACCGCCGCCGTCATGCCGGGGGAAATTCCCAAGTACGGTACGTTGATTGCGCCCCAGTTGAATGCACCGATCCATCAACATATTTTCAACGTGCGGATGGATATGACCGTTGATGGCCCCAACAATTTGGTCTACGAAGTGGACATTGTGCCGGAAGAGGATGATGCCAACCCCTATGGCAATGCCTTCTATGCCAAATCCACCTTGTTGCCGACGGAACAGGCGGCGAAGCGGTTGATTGACCCGATGAAGGGCCGCTACTGGAAAATCGTCAACCCTGAGAAAACCAATGCCATGGGCTATCCCACCGCCTACAAGCTAATGCCGGGGGAAAACACCCTGCCCATGGCCCGCCCCGGTGCCAGCGTGATCAAGCGGGCCACCTATATGACCCAGCATCTGTGGGTGACGCCCTACAGCGCGGACGAAAAATATCCAGCGGGGGACTACCCCAACCAACATCCGGGCGGGGTGGGGCTACCGGCATGGACGGAGGCCGATCGCCCCGTCGAGAACACCGACCTCGTAATCTGGCACACCTTTGCCCATAGCCACTCCCCCAGGGCCGAAGACTGGCCGGTAATGCCGGTGGCCACCATTGGCTTTAGCCTCAAACCGCTGAACTTCTTTGACGAGAACCCCGCTAACGACGTGCCCCCTTCCCCAAAGAACCATGGCAGTAAGTCAGCCTGCTGTAGTTAGGGAAACAGCAAAGGCATCGGCCTACGGTGATATCCCCCCGCCCCTGGGCACCGTGGTGGCGGAGTACCGGATTGCGCCGGGTACCGCGATCGCTTACCCCATCACCCAGGGGCAATACCTACAGATCATTGATGTGGCGGGCTCGCAATGCTCTGACTTTTTGGCCTTTGCCAGCGACGATTACAGCGAAGCGATCGATAGCACCGTCACCCGCACCCTCAACGGCACCGCCTCACCCCAGGCGGGGCTCCATAGCAAGTATTTTTCCCCATCCATGCAGCCCCTGGTGGAGGTGATTCAGGATACCTGCGATCGCCATGACAGCTTCCTACTGGCCTGCACCCCCCGCTACTACGAGGATGTGGGCTATCCCGGCCACCCCAGCTGTAGCGACAACTTTAACCAGGTGCTGGCCCCCTATGGCATGGCCCCGAAACCGGGCTGGCCCGCCATCAACTTCTTTTTCAATACCCAAGTGGATGGCCACGGCGAGGTCATTTCGGAGGAATCTTGGTCGCGCCCCGGCGACTACGTGCTGCTCAAAGCCCACCAAGATTTGCTCTGCGCCAGCTCCGCCTGCCCCGATGACATCGACCCGGCCAATGGCTGGCATCCCACCCCCATTCATGTACGCATCTACGGGGCGGATCAAGGGACAAATCCGCGCTTTAGCCCAGCCATGGGCAGACGCATCGCCGCCGATTTCCCCCTGCGGCTCACCCAGGACAGTGCCTTTACCCCCGCCATTCGCCAGCTCACCGATGACCTGGTGGAGTACAACGGCTTTTGGGTGCCCAATAGTTTTGCCCACCAGGGCGACCAGGCCGAATATTGGGCGCTACGCCAGCGGGCAGCCCTGATGGATCTCTCCGCCCTGCGTAAGTTTGAGGTTACCGGCCCCGATGCCTTTGCCCTGTTGCAATATGCCTTTTCGCGCAATTTAGAGAAGGTGACTGCGGGGGGTTCCGCCTATGGCTGCCTCCTCAACCCCCATGGCGGCATCGTCGATGACGGCATTGTCTTCTGCTTTGGCTCCGATCATTACCGCTATGTGGGCAACTGCGATACGGATGGCGATTGGCTAAAGCGCCTTGCCCAGGACCAGGGCTGGCAAGTGAAGGTGGAAGCGGTGAGCGATCGCCTCCACAACCTCGCCCTCCAAGGTCCCCGGTGTCGCGATCTGCTTCGGCCCCACATCAGCTTTGCTGACCCCAACTTTACCCTTGATGAACTGGGCTACTTCCGCTTCGCCGCCGCCCAAGTGGACGGTATACCGGTGCTGTTGTCCCGGACGGGCTACACCGGCGAGCGGGGCTATGAGCTGTTTGTCCACCCCGATGACGGTGCCCAACTGTGGGACAGGCTGCTCCAAGCGGGGGAGCCTGAGGGGCTATTGCCCTTAGGGATGCAGGCCCTCAACCGGGCGCGCATCGAGGCGGGATTGTTGGCCTTGCACTCCGAATTTGACGACCTGATCTCCCCCTACCAGGCGGGGATTGGTTGGACGGTCGCCCTGAAAAAGCCGGACTTGATCGGCAAAGCCGCCCTCACGCAACTCAAAGTCCATCCCCCCAGGCTGGCGGTGGGCCTCGTGTTAGCAGGGGCCGAAGTCGCCGCCCACGGCCAGCCCATTTTTGCCCTGGGGGAGCGCTGGCGCGTCGGCCAAATTACCAGCGCCACCTTTTCGCCAATTTTGAATTGCAGCATCGCCATGGCCCAGGTTGTTCCTGAGTATGCGGCACCGGGCACCGTCGTTGAAGTGGGACTAGTGGATGGGCTCAAGCGCCGAGTTACGGCCAAGGTCGGCCCCTTAGCCGCCTTTGATCCCAGCAAAAGTCGAGTCCGCAGTTAATGAACCGAATCGCCTCCCCCAAGCTATTGATGCACGAGTTCCCCCCCTGGGACTTAGCTGGGGTGGAGGGCTTGGCGGTGGCAAAGCAGCTCTTCGGAGAAGCCGCCACTCACCTTGCTCCCTTTCAATCCTTTGAGACCACATTCGAAGGCGAGCCTTGTGGGGTCTTGCGGCCCCCACTTAGAAGGGCACAGCGGCAAAGCTGCGATCGCCGCCCTCCGCCAAATTCTCAATTAGGGGTATTATTCGGCACTTTGGAAACTGAAATAACTCCATAATCATGGGGTTTCAGTATTGATGCATACAACCTCGCAGGAACGGACAGCCCATACTCTTGGTACAACAATTTGCCTAATCTAGGCTAGGCAAATCAGGTCTTCTAAAGTCATTCATAGGTTAGAGAAGACTCTTTTGGGCTCATGATTTCTGACCCATCCAGACCCCCTTCTCGAAAACTATTTTAGATGTCCATTTCATCTAGTCTGCAAGGGTTTTAGTTCTAATGTTCAACTCATCCCAACCTAGAGGAGCAAGCCATGACTCCTGAGTCACAAGAATTCCTGGCGACTTTTGTATCAGAGTCCTATTACTATTGGGCCTCTGTTTTCATGCTCTTGATTCACGTAGGCTTTCTAGCCTATGAGGGCGGTGCATCCCGGTCTAAAAATGTCTTGGCCACCATGGTCAAGAACCTGTTGACCCTGTCGATTGTTGGCCTTACCTTCTTCTTCTTTGGCTGGTGGGTCTACAACGCTTTCCCGCTCTTCCCCCTTAATGGCGGCATTGTGGGTCCTTGGACTGATCCCAATTCAGAAGGGGTCGTGGCTGATGTCTTAGGTCTGGTGCAAGCCTCCTATCCTTGGTCCCCTGCCCTCGGACCCAACCTAGCCGATAACCTGACGGGCGTCTTCTGGTTTGCCTTTGCCCTGTTTTCCATGACCACCGCTTCGATTCTCTCCGGGGCGGTGATCGAGCGGATCAAGGTTGGGGCCTACACCATTTTGGCGGTGGTCTTGGGATCCTTTACCTGGGTGGTCGCCGCTGCTTGGGGTTGGAATCCCTTCGGTTGGTTCTTGACCAACTTTGGCTATCACGATTTTGGTTGCTCAGCGGTGCTGCATGGGGTTGCTGGCTTCTTTGCCCTCGGGGTCTTGATCAACCTTGGCCCTCGCATTGGCAAGTTTGATGCCCAAGGCAAAGCCCGAGCCATCTTGCCCCACAATCTGCCCCTCACCATGGTGGGGCTGATGCTGATTTTTGTCGGTTTCTACGCCTTCTTGGCCGCCTGCGTCATCTTTGTGCCGGGGCAGACCGCTGAAATCAGCATCTATGGCACCCCCATGACCCTGGCTTCTATTGGTGTGAATACCACCTTAGCCCTGGCCTCAGGCATTATTGGGGCCTACGTGAGTTCCAAAGCCGATCCGTTCTACACCATTTCGGGTGGCCTAGCCGGGATTATCTCGGTGGGCGCGGGCTTGGATTTATATAGTCCGGCAATGGTGATTTTGATTGCCTTCATTGGGGCCTACACCATGCCCTTCGTCGGCAAAGCCGTTGAAAATGCGGGCATTGACGACGCGGTCGGGGCTTTTGCGGTCCATGGCTACTGCGGCCTATTGGGGGCCATGACCGTAGGGGTAATGGCTGCGGGCTATCCCCAGGGCGATGGTATTCCCCTCACCGGCTTCTTCGGTCAATTGGTTGGTACCTTCGTTTGCACAATCATTCTGGGCTTCATTCCGGGCTATGGCGTCAGCTTTGTGCTGAAGAAGCTCAATATGCTCCGGGTACCCGAAGAAGAGGAGATTCTGGGTCTCGACCTAACAGAATTTGACCTGGAAGGCTATCCCGAGTACGCCATTCTGGCTGAGAGCAACGGCTCCGCCCCTGCGGCTGCCTCGATCGAAATGTCCCCAGTGTCCCCTCAATAATTGGTGTTGCCATGACCAGTCCATTTCAAACCATCGAAGAGTTTAATGGGGCCATTGATGGCCCCACTGGGGGAGCAATTTATACCTTTGCTAACAGCCCTGCCATCAACAATATTGCCCTGATCGCATCGGTTGGTCTGTTTATCTGGTTTGTCGTGAGTACCTATGCGACCCACCATGAACTCCCGAAAATGGAGAAGTCGCTCAATAGCTTGATCACCTTGATCGTGGTGGGGCTGTTGTCTTTGGTGACTCATGATTTTCGGCATCAGACTCAATCTGTTCAGGCCAATGATGCTGAATCTCGTCCAGCCCTAATGGCAAAACGGTCTTTCCAGACTCCCCTGGGGCTATTGGGCATGGTGGGCATTGGCTTGCCCAATTTTCGCGGGGCTAAGGCCAAGCGTAAAAAGCGGCGGTATGGAGATCGCCTGACTAAGCCACCCATTTCCTAAAATCAAAGCGGCCTAGCCCTGCCCGCCTGAGTTGGTTGGCGTCATCCATCAACAGCAGGGCATTTTTATTCCGCCGCATCAAGAGGCCAACCATACTGACATTGCTTTGGGTGATGAGCACAGCCAGCATAGTCACCACCGACCGGCACAAGATTGAATAGTTCAATGGACACAATTCAATCCGGCGTTGCTGATTCGGAGTATGAATTGTCCATTCAGAGCGCAACGGAGTGGCGCGTTGGCGCAGCCTGCCGCAGGCTTAGAATCCCGGCAGATGCTTCACTGCGAAGACTTCGTAGCACCTCTGGTGCGGCTGCGCCTACAGCATGACAAAGGTGGATTCATACCTTGATTAAGCAACGCCTTCAATCCAGTTGGGAGGCGCGAAGCCTCGTCATGCTCTGGGGTAGGATCTCCCAAGTTTATTTTTTGTGAGGGCAGGCACGATGCGTTCACTGGCTAGCTTTGCCCCAAACAAATTTCGTGCTGCGGGTCCCAGTTGCAATGCCGCCGCACCTCCCATGATAAAAAGGTTGCACCCTGCCCAACGAAGATCAGCATCCAGAACGGGCAAGCCATGCACCAATGGCAGGGGATGGGTCCCACGGATATCCGACAACAGCGACCAGTGATTTACATCCAGCGTGCTGCCTGTGGCCAGCCAAATGCGATCAATGGGGCGGTTGGCAATGCAATTATGAGCGCTCGGTTGGTGGCAGGTTACTTTCCAGACATCCCCCTGCCACGCCGCTGAGTGAATTTCACACCATTCGTAAAAAGACAGCTTGCCTTCCCGTTCCAATCGTCGCAATTTGGAGAAAATGGCGGGTGTGAGGGAGCCGCCATTGCGGGCAGATTGGATGATCTGCCAACGGGTTTGCCAATCGGGTTCGGCATAAAAACCATTGAGATACTTGGGGCCGAGCCAGCCCGGTTCGGCATCAAACAGCTTTTCGTAGAAGGTTCGCCGCGCCATCATCATCACCGTTGCGCCACGGGTGATCGCCCCCAATGCCAGATGCCCACTGGTGAGTCCACTGCCAACAATCAACACATGTTCTCCCGCTAAACGCAGCCCTCGCAGATCAATCTGGCGGGCATGGAGCAGGCGATCTCTCGGATAGGTCAACGGTAAGGTTTGCGCCCAGTCAGGAAGATTGGGTGTGCTGGCGGAGATCGCCAACACGACTCGCTTGGCCGTCAGCCCTTGGCCATCCGCCAGTTCTAGCCGAAACCGCTGCTGTCCTGATTGATGAAATCGCTCGATACGCTGAACCCGTGCCGGAATCACCCGATCTTGCAATCCCCAGCGGCGAGTCACATCCCGACAAAAGTCCTGGAATATAGCCGTCGCCACTTAGGTTAAGACGTTACCACCTTGAGAACGTGCTCCATCGCATCTCTTA
>JAQCKL010000201.1 GCA_027592485.1 Cyanobacteriota bacterium | reverse complement strand
TCACCGGAGATGGGAAATGCTTCTAGCTTATGTCTTAATGCAATTGGCGACTGCTATAGCAGTCACCCAGTCGGTTAGGGCAAGACGACTGGCTCTCTCTGGCGAAATGGATACTTGGAATGCTGACGATGCAATCAAGGCTGTCGAGGCCCCCCAACCCCCAATGCTGGGGGAGCCAGAGGCCGGAAGTCCCCCAGAAATACATTCTTCGGACAGGCTGCGCGAGGGGGGCTTAGAGCCCTGCATACAAGAAAAGGGGGCCAGATAACTGACAATGGGAAACCGAAGACTGATGTATCAGCCGTAGCCCGCTGGAAGAGGGGTTAGGCTCCTCCACAGCGGCAACGTTTTACCAAACAGCCTCCAAACACCATGGCTCCGAATTTTTACCCATAAGAAACGTCGCCCTGATTTCACAATCAGGGCTTTTTTATGCCCTTAGCCCCTGCCACCGGTGCATCAAGCCAGGTGATTCCCAAGGGAAAGGGGAGTGGCATAAAACAGGGTTACAGTGACCCGATGTCAAGGGTTTAAGCCGGTCTAAGGGCATGCTAATCCTGTGTAACAATGAAAGGCAACTTTGCCGTACTGATTGAGACTCATCTCGTGCTCGAAGCCAGGGTGCATCAGCAACTCAGGGCGTTCCTGAGACAACAAGCTGCGATTACCTGGCCCCATCACCTCACCATGGCCCGATTAGTGGCTCGGGCGTTGAGATTGGGGCGCAGTGCCCTGATGCAAGTGGGTAGCTCAGCGGTCTATGACGGTAACTATCGTCTGAGCTATTTGATGTCGCTGCTGATGTGGCCAGAGCCCGCCATTCTGGTGTTGCCAGAAGCCTTGCAAAAAACCGTGCAGCTGATTGATATTCCCCGAATACAGCAGTGGTTGCCCAGCGTCAAGCCTGTCCATTGTGGCGATGTCTGGCCCGATCCCAATTTCAAAGGCGTGCTGCTGACCTCTCCCCAAGCGTGGCTATCAGATCAGCTCTACGACCGGGGGGTCTTTCCCAAGGGGCTACCGGTGGTGATTGATGGCAGTGACGATCTAGAGGATTGGATTCGCCAGTGCTTGACCCTGACCGTCGGGGCACCGGAATGGGAGGCGCTAATGCAAGCCTATCCCCACCACCGGGATGCCATTCGCGATGTGCGCATCCAGCTCACCCACCAGTTTTTCAAACATCCCCCCAATCCATATCACTGCCACTTGGTCGATCCTGACGAGCAGGCCCAATTACAAGCGCTGTTAACAGGGCTAGTGGCAGAAGCGGACCAAATGGCCCCGCTGCCGCACCCATGGCGACAACTTCAGGCGGCTTGGGAAACCCCAGACCCCCAGTTGCTATGGACTGTTGTGAACCGCCAGCAGGGCCAGTGGCGTTTGCACAGCGCCCCTGCCCACATTGCCGCCTTCTCCGCCCAACTCTGGACCCAGCATCCCCTGGTGATCATCGGCGGCTCCCTCGACACCACCGCTGAGGCTCCCCTTTATCGACAACGGTTGGGGTTACCAGATCTCACTTGTTTGAAGTTTGGCCCCGATCTCCGGGCCGAAGGCATTCAACTTTACCTGCCCGATCGCCTGCCGCCCCCTAACAATCCCCAATTCCAAGCCTTACTCAATCACGAGTTGGTCCATTTGCTGATCAATCCCCTGGCCCAACAGGGACCGGTCGTGATTTTGGTGGGTGATCTCCCCTTAAAGGGCCAAGTGGCCTCGACCTTGGCAGCCCAATTCGGCTCCCGTGTACAGGTGGAGTCAACAACGGTGTCAGACCATGGCATTCTCGTCAGTGGTTGGCAGTTTTGGCGAGAGCACCAACGGCAGTTGCCCCAGCCCCAGCTCCTGATCATCGCGACTTTGCCGATTCCGTCCCTTGAAGATCCTAAAGTAGCGGGACGGGTGGCCGACTACAAACGCAACCGGCAAGACTGGTTTCGGCTCTATCTGTTGCCCACCGCCCTAAATGAACTGCAACGGGCGATCGCACCGGTCCGCCATTGCCAAGGGACCGTAGCCCTCCTCGACAGTCGCGTCAATTCCCGTAGCTATGGTCGCGAAATCCTAGAGGCCCTCGGTCCTTTTGCCCGCCTCCATCATTTAGAGGCCAACTGGCTCGACTCGACCCATTGCCCATAACCGTCAGCCTTAGCGGTGACCGGGTCGGGATATGATATTCCCATCGTGGACTTATCCACGCTCTCGTTTCATCTGCCGTGACCCTATACTCAGCCCATGGGAGACTCTAAGCGCCGTAAGGAAAAACTGGGAGAGGACTACGGCAAGGCGACACCCATCTTGCCCTGGTTACCGATCACCAAAGGGCAGGCCGATCAGTTCATGCAGTGGACGACAACTGGGGCCTGGCTCGGCATTGGCGGGATGATCGCCCTTTGGGTTACCGTCCGCTTTATTGGCCCTGGCTTTGGATGGTGGGACGTCAACTAGTACTGCCACGCAGAATTAAGACTTCAAAATCAAAAGGTCTATCCGGCAGGATTTACGGAAAACGTCCCCGCTGGAGACAGTCCGCTACCCCTGCTGCCCACCCCATCCTGGCAACGGATCGGCGGAATTTCAACTGTTTCAAAATATACTGTGCTGTCTAAAGCCCACAGTTACGCTGGGAAGACTTAAGACATAGTGGGTAAAAATAAGTTTCCCTAAGGAAATCATGTTTACTGTAGATGCATGAGACTGGGATATCACCTCAACAGGTAGGCATAAGGACTATTCAGGGGTAGCATTAAGAGAATATAAAATTAGATCCGTATAATGGATTTATATGCTTGGGAGGCTAGCGTATGTTTATCCGGTTGGCAGAGCAACATAAGCAGTTTGTACAAGATTTGGTCATGAACCTCCAGGCCTTGGCCACGGTCTTGGAAAGGCGAGGGTACCTGGCCTCTTGCTACACCTGTGGCGGCCAAATGAATAGTGCTTCCTTTATGGTGAGCCTGGGTGATGATCACCTGATTCGTTTTTTGGTCTCTGACTATGGCATCACCTGGACAGAGATGCGGGATGACCGGGAACTGATGAAGCTAGAGGGCGCGGAAGCCATCAGTCAGCTCCAGGAGTTGGCTAACTTAGTGAAGTACCAAATTCAGCCCTCGGAGTATCGACCGACGGTCCCTCAGTCCGTTTCAAGATCATGAGTTTTACCCCAACCCTTCGGTAGGAAGATAGATACGCGGTTCTCCTGATTAAATTTAGGGAGGTGTCACAGGCACCTCCTTTTTATTTGGGCATTTTGCCGCTTTCAGGCTCACGTCACTAGGGGAACGATTATGGGTGGATTGGCAACAAAGGCGATCGCGGCAGTGCAGCGCTATCGCCAACAGGCAGAAGCCCTGCTGCTCTACCAATCGGTGCTGGCTACCCCCATTAGCCAGGCGCTGGTAGAGCTGCTTGAGGCCCTCTGCCGCGAAGACTCGACCCAATGCCGGACGGCCTATGGAGTCTGGTTTCGGGTCCAAGCGGAAGCCCAGCAGACCTGGCAAACCCATTTGCTAGAGCAAATTTTGCTGTCCGACAATCCCTTTTCCCAACAGGCACAACGGCATCCTCTGCCCGAACTACCCGTCGCTTTAGTCGCCGCTGCGGGTCGTGACCTCCAGCGGCTACAACTCCTCTATGGCTGCCAGGGCAATCAACTCAGTCAATGGGTCCAGACGGTGTGCCAAATTGCCGATACGCCTGTGGTTTGGACCCTTGACCCAGAGATACCGCCGGTTTCTTTTCCCACCTTGCCGGATTGGCAGTCCGGGTTAGAGGAGTTGGCCCACTATTACCGTCACCATGGGGTCGGCATCTTTAGTCGCTATGCCGCCTTTCGTTGGCAGGGGGCGCAATTGCAGGGGATTGACACCCCGGATCCGATTCGGCTGCACCAATTGACCGCTTACGATCACCCCCGCCAGCAGTTGCTGAAAAATACTGAATTCTTGTTGGCGGGGTACGCCGCCCTCCATGTGCTGCTCTATGGCAGTCGGGGATCGGGTAAGTCTTCTCTGGTGAAGGCTTTGTTGAATGAATACCGCGATCGCGGCCTGCGGCTGATTGAGGTGGGCAAAGGAGAACTCACCCAGCTCCCAGCGATTGTGGAGCAGGTGCGGACTTTACCGCAAAAGTTCATCATTTTTGTGGATGACCTGTCCTTTGAGGAGGATGACGACGCCTTTAAAGCCCTCAAGGTGGTCCTAGAGGGCAACATCACCGCCCGCCCCCAAAATGTGGTGGTCTATGCCACCTCTAACCGCCGTCATTTGGTGCGGGAATATTTTTCGGAGCGCCCCCGCCCCAGCGACCAGGATGAGATTCAGGCGTGGGATACTTTGCAGGAAAAGCTGTCCTTTAGCGATCGCTTTGGCCTCACCCTCACCTTTGAGCCGACAGACCAACCCACCTATGTAGAGATTGTGAAACATTTGGCCGCCCAAGCCGAGATCACCCTACCTGAACCAGAGCTGGTGGCGCGCGCCCTACAGTGGGCGACTCGGCATAATGGGCGATCGGGGCGATCGGCAAGGCAATTCATCGATTTCTTAGCGGCGGAGTTAGCCATGGGCTGATCGGATCAGCCAGTATTGGAGGCGGAACTGCCCCCATGGGACAGGCAACAGCGCGGATCATCCTTTGTGAGCCACAAAATATGTCCTAGAATAGGGACGCCTCTGGAGAGGTGGCAGAGTGGTCGAATGCGTCCGACTTGAAATCGGATGTCCCAAAAGGACCGTGGGTTCGAATCCCACCCTCTCCGTTTGATATGTATACGCTTCAGCGAATTGCCGCAGATAACCACCTCCAACGATCTAAAGGTGGTTTAAGCTGGTTTAGGGTTAAATTCTGGGCAAATTCTGGGCAAAAATGACCGAGTTCAAATCGCGTCTAGATGCAGCAAATGAAGGGCTAGAGCTGCTTTCTATTCGTAAGCGCGGAAATAGGACAGGTAAACTTTCAATCCGAGGAATGTTTCCGGCCAAGCCCGGTGATGGAGAGAGCCCCAAGCACTACGAATATGCCACAGGCAAACCAGCCACTCCTGCAGGACTCAGGATAGCCAAGGCAATCGCAACTGAAATGGAAGCGCTCCTAGTGCAGGGGCGTTTTGATTGGCAGCCTTATCTCAAAGGCACGCAACGACTCCCCGAGACGGTGGGAGATTGGGTTGAGCGTTATGTTGCCAATCATTGGGAGCACACACCAGCAACGCCTGACAAAAAAGCCACGTTCAGGAACGATTACGTCCTGCACTTTGAAAAGTTACCTCAGGATGCGCCTCTGACTGTGGAATTGTTAGAGCGAGTGCTGCTGAAACATAGCGCCCCTGCCACCCGTAGCCGCAAAGGTTATGCAATGGCCTATTGGAAGTTGGCAGGCTTTGCTGGGTTACCGGTGGAGACACTAAAGCGACTGGGTCAGGGGTACAACGCTAAGCAGGTGAATCCTAGAAACTTGCCCAGTGATGAAGAAATCGCCCTGGCTTGGGAAAAAATTACCGATCCGGGTTGGCGATGGCTGTTTGAGGCTATGGCGGTGTACGGATTGCGCCCCCATGAAGTTTTTGTGGCGCGGGTGGAGGGGCTACAGAACGAGGTACCTGTGCTGGAAGTGCCCGACGAGACTAAGACTGGGTGGCATATTGCTTTTCCAATGCAAATGGAAGACTGGCCATTTACGGCTATGGAACCACGATTGCCAACGGTAAAATTAGAGGGGCTTACAAACCGCCAGATTGGGATGAAGGTTGCACCCCGGTTTAAGGCTTTGCAACTAGGATTCGTGCCCTATGATTTGCGTCATGCCTATGCCCGTAGGGGGTACGAGTTGGGTTTTCCACCTGAGTTTTTGGCTCGATCTATGGGGCATTCCTATGCCGTGCATTGCAATACCTATAAGGCATGGATTGGGCAAGATACAGATCTAAAAATCTATCAGACCATCATGAGAGCTAAACTTTCCGCTCATCGGGGGGGATAGCCAGAACGCGATCAAATCCGGTCACATTGATCTGCCAAGTGGGCTTTTCGGAGAGGGCTGGATCTTGTACGTTTCGGTAGTCGTGACCATATCGTAAGTCTGACGGTTGACCTAGAACTCTTGCCTGCTCTGCCCTCTCAACCTCTGCAACAATACGATCTCGGCCTACACCCAACAAAGGAGCAGCTTTGGCAGGGGATAGCCAGGTTCCCCGTATACCATAGGATTCCAGCACTCGATTCATCCACAGTTGTTGATTTTCAACGCGGGCTAAGCGCTGCTCGAATTTGTCTGGAGATAGATGCGATTTCGCCATTTATGCCACCTCTCCCAGTGAACGTTGAAGAGCTAACCAGAGCTGAGCCCTGAGGTCTGAGTTATGAATGTTGAGGTAATCCCAAAACGCCTCCTTAGCCGCTGGCTCAAGGCTCCCCAGAGTGTCCAAGATATCTGCGGTAGCCTCCTCCGATTCCATCGCAGATGTCGCCATGGCTTCCAACTCAATCAGATCAGCCCTTTTCAATCTTTCAACGTTGGCGGATTTACTTCCTGTATCCCCTTCAAGGCAAGAAGTAGAAGGTGTTGAAATACTTTCAACTTTGCTTTCAACCACTTCAACTTGCTTAGCAACTGAAAAGGCATTGCCCGTCTCGATGAGATAACCCAGACGGGCTAATTGCTCCAGAAGCTCCCGACAGTAAGGTGTTTTAGCGTATTCTTTGGGACCAGTCTTGATGCGCTTAGAGCGCTGCAAATCACTGGGTTTAATCTCCAACAGTGCTTTGTCTTGAATGAACTGCCACGTTCTCAGCAAATGCCCGGTCAACACTGAGGAAACCCCGAGATCGGCATACAACATTCGGGTTTGATTCAGACAGAACTTGGCGAACGAGATTGCCGCTTCTAGTGTCTCATGAGGAATTTCCGTTGGCACTTCTTTCCCCTGGCTAACGTATTCCAGACAGTGAGAAATCAAGGCTACCCTTCCTGCCCGATCTCGATATTTGGGGTATAGCACTCGCTCAACTGGGGTTTCGGTGCGCAGACGCTGGTCTTCTGTCAATTCGTGCCAGTCGTGCCATGTCTTGCGGGCCTCAGGAGACAATCGGAATATCATCTGAGGTACATTCCCCAATTGCTCGTAAGTATTACAAAGCCAGTTTTCCAAATCAATTTTGGGAGCATCATTAGGTGCTGGCAATCGTCTTAGGGGCAACCGGACCCACATAAATCGAGACCAAAATCCGTCTGCATCTCCAGATTTCATTGACGCTTGCAGGGGGCCAGGTTGAATGGTGCCCGTAATACCCAGAGAGGTCCTGGCAGTAAAGCGAGTGCCATCTGATGCACGATCTACCTTGATCGCACCGCCGTCTGCGGCAGACTTCCAAAAGTCGCGGTCGCTGCCCTTGCCCCCTCGATATTGATTGAATGAGTTGAAAAAGCCTGACAGTTCATCAGGGGCAATTATTAGGCCTTTATCAATCTGCTCGGTGACAATGCGCTGTACCTTTTCAACGGTGGCGTTGTCGCAGTAGTAGTGCTTCAGAATCGGGGGTGTGGGTTCCGTCAGATCATCAGATTTTTTCTCATTCAAAGCCTTCCGATAGTCTTGTTCCTGTTTTTTATAAGCCTCTAAGTCTTGCTGGTATTGCTCATAAGCCCGTTTTTGTAGCTGGTGTAGGGGCTTCAGAGCCAGGTTAAAAATTGGACTCTTGATCGAACCGGGTTCAGCCACCAGCCCTCCCCAAAAAATTGGTGGTATCCGGTAGTCTGTAATGCCGCCGATCTCCAAGTGAATTTCAG
>JAQCKL010000200.1 GCA_027592485.1 Cyanobacteriota bacterium | reverse complement strand
CATGGCACTCACCGGAGATGGGAAATGCTTCTAGCTTATGTCTTAATGCAATTGGCGACTGCTATAGTGCCAAGAATCCTTTATTGGCAGGGCGATCAGCGCCTTAGCACCCGGCAAGTAGAGGGGGGCCGTAAACGGTATTTCGAGGCGCTGGGGCCATGACTCCAAAGAGTGCCACATCAGCCCACCTCGGGTTTTGGGCTGATGGCTAAAGTGTAATTACTTTCAAGGAGTCCCTCGGGCAGCCCCCAATGGCTCCATGTCCCGTGCATCACCAAAACCCATGAACCGTACTACCACTTTTCTCTCTGTCGCCCATCCTGCTTCTCCCCTGGAGCCTAATGCTGCCGATGACACCCTGGTTGGCGGGGGCCCTCAGGCTGCCCATCTACCGGTCGCCCATCTCACGGTGGCCCCAGATCCCCAGTTGGCTCCGACCGAATCTGAAACACCCCCCGAACCCGAAGCCCCCCCTGAACCGCCCGAAAAGTTTGTCAAGTGGCTCACCGCAGAATTGAGCCAAGTGCTGCCCCCTAATGCCAGCAGCATGGAAACCGTGGCTTTGCGCTTTGCCCAAGAGGTGGATCGCATCTGTCGGATGAGTCGCCGCATTCAGGCCACTGGGGAGGTCGAACAATGGCAACGGTCCTTAGCCCGGCACCGGATCAATAAGTGCTTACACTATTTCACCGCTGGCTCCCGGCGTGGCCGGGTGGAACTGCACAGCACCCTAAGCGCGATCGCCTATCGATACATCGCTCCCCGCCATGCCCAACTGGGGTTTGAGGGCCGTTACACCCTGCTCGAAGACTTTTTGCAAGGGTTCTATATCGAGGTGTTGAAGGCGTTTCGGCGGGAAAATACCGTTGCTCCCGATTACACCCCCCGTACCCGGTTGGAACTGGCTGAGTACATGACCTTTACGGAGCAATACGCCAAGCGCCGGATTACCATCCCTGGGGCCATCAACCAGCAAATCATTGTGTTGCGAGCCCAGACCTTTGCCCGACGGCAACCCGCAGAAACCTGTGTAGACATGGACTTGGCCATGGAGTCTCCTAAAACAGAAGACGCAGAATCCCATGCCCGGTCGGCAGCTATGCAGCAGGTCCGGGAACAGATGGTCACTGAAGCGGTGGATCCCACTGACCGGGTGCTGCGTGATCGGGTCATCCAAGAACTGATCCATTACCTAGAAGATCAAGACCAGCAGGACTGCATCGATTATTTCAGCCTGCGCCTCCAGGATCTGCCCGCCGCCGAAATTGATGAAATTTTGGGTCTCTCAGCGCGTCAGCGGGACTATTTGCAGCAACGGTTTAAATACCATGTAGAAAAATTTGCCCAGGTCCATAACTGGGAACTCGTCCACCAGTGGTTGGGGATTGATCTAGAGCACAATCTCGGTCTGTCTTCTCAACAGTGGGATGAGTTTCTCGTCACCCTAGCGCCCTTGCAGAAAAATCTCTTGGTACTCAAGCGCGATCGCCTTTCCAGTGGCGAGGAGCCCTTTGATACGTCGGAATTGTCGGAACTGCTTGGTTGTACCCCCAAGCGAGTCCAGCGCACCTGGGGGCAAATTCTCAGTCTGGCCTGGAAGTACCGGAACCAGCTCAACCGCTAGGGGGCGGGCAAGGATGTCCCTGTGACAGTTTTAGGGTGTCGTGGGCGTTGGTGGAGCCATGCCGAAGGCATTAGCGTAACGCACCATTGACCCGGTATTTTCATGGACAGAACTCACCTTAGGCGTTCATAAATCTGTTGCACCAATGCCTGAATCGGTTGGGCAGCATCCACTCTGATGGCTTCCTCAAGGGTCGGAATTTCTAAATCTGCCCATTGACTCGCCAATAGATTGGCCCCCATAAAATGACCTTGCCGCTGTTGTAACCGCTCCTGAAAGAGCACGCGCTCCCCATGGAGATACACAAACGTGATCGCGACGGCTGGGGCACGCAGGCTTTCCCGGTAGGCTTGCTTCAAAGCCGAACAGGTGATCACTGCTGATTGCCCGATCGCCTGCAACCGTTTAATTTCCTGACCCAGGGCTTGCAGCCACGGGTATCGCTCCCGATCTGTCAGGGGAATACCCGCTGCCATCGCTTCAATATTGTGGATCGGGTGAAAGTCATCCCCCTCCACAAAGGACCAGCCCAGCCTTGCCGCTAGCGCACTGCCGAGGCTAGTTTTGCCCGAGCCGGATACACCCATCACAACGATAATCGTAACGGGCGATACCATTCGCTTTATTCCATGTCATATCAGTCATGCATCGTACCCGTATCTCTATGACCCAAACCGTATAACGTTCCCTAAAAAACGCGCTGTAACTTGAGTCCAAAACCCTGTAGGACGTCTTCGCCAGAAATCTGATGGGGTTGCGTCGAAACTGTGACCGTTTGACCCGCACGATAAATTTCGACTTGCTGCTGCTGGGGATGAATTAACCACCCTAACCTTGCTCCATACCAAAGGGGTGAACGCAGCTGAATTTTTGGATGTCACATTCATTCCACCGTAACCGACTTGGCTAAGTTGCGAGGCTGGTCCACATCCAAGCCCCGCCGCGCCGCAATGTGATAGGCCAAGAGCTGCAATGGAATGACGGTCAAAATCGGCGATAGCAGTTCATCCACCACTGGCACCGGTAGCATCTGATCAAAGGTATGTTCTGCCTCGGGATCATTCATGGGTACCACCCCAATCAGTCGGGCATCGCGGGCCTTAGCTTCCTGGGCATTGGAGAGCACCTTGTCATACACGGTACCCGGCATGGCGATCGCTACCACCGGCACCTTCGCATCCAGGAGGGCGATCGGCCCGTGCTTCATTTCCCCTGCCGGATAACCTTCCGCATGGATATAGCTAATTTCCTTGAGCTTCAGCGCCCCTTCCAAGGCGATCGGGAAATTGATGCCCCGCCCCAAGTAAATAAAGTCTTGGGTCTCCCCAAAGCTGTGGGCCAACTCCTCGATGTAGCGCTCCTGGCTTTCCAACACCGACTCGATCTGGGCCGGGAGCTGCCGTAACCCGTCCAAAATCTGCTCGATCCGCTCCAGTGGTAGGGTCTGGCGACGATAGGCCAAGTCCAGGGCCAGGACGTAAAAGGCCATCACCTGGGCGGTGAAGGTTTTGGTGGCGGCAACCCCAATTTCAATACCCGCATGGGTATCAATGATATTGGGAATCAGCCGGGACAGGGAGCTTTCGGGGCGATTGGTAATCCCCAACATCCGGGGGGCAAGGGCGGCATCCCTGGCCTGCTCCCGCCGCTTTTGCTCCATCTCCAAGGCCGCTAGGGTGTCAGCGGTTTCCCCCGACTGGGTGACGCCAATGGTGAGGGTATGGCGGGTCAGAGGTGACGGAGAATAGCGGAATTCCGAGGCATATTGCACCATGGTCGGAATATTCGCCAACTGCTCAATCAGATACTTGCCCACCAAGCTGGCATGCCAACTGGTGCCACAGGCCACGACTTGCACATGCTCGACCCCGTCTAATACCCCATCGGCCAGCTTTAGCTGCACGGGGGCACCCTTGCTGTCGGCAGACCAAGCCGTATCCAGGTAGGTTTCGAGACAGGTGCGCACCACCCCCGGCTGCTCGTAGATCTCCTTGAGCATGAAGTGTTTGAACCCCTGCTTCTCCACCATGATCGGGTTCCAGTTGAGGGTGAAGGGGTGCTTCTTGAGGCGATCGCCCCCAAAGGTATAAATCTCCACACCCAAGGGCGATAACCGGGCCAGTTCCCCATTCTCCAAGGGCAGCACCGCTCGGGTATGGGGCACAATGGCTGGGGTATCAGAGGCGCAGAAAAATTCCCCTTGGCCCAAGCCAATGATCAATGGGGCCTGCTGGCGCACCACAATGAGCTCATCGGGAAAGTCAGCATTGATCACCGCCAGGGCGAAAGCCCCCGTCAAACAATTGACGCTGGCCCGCACGGCCTCCAAGAATGGATCCCGCTCAATTAAGGAAGCATCGGTGTTGAGCGGGTTTTTCAAATGTTCCGCAATTAAGTGGGGAATGACTTCGGTATCGGTATCAGAACGAAATTCATGGCCCTTGGCCTTGAGCTCCTCCCGCAGTTCCCGGTAGTTCTCGACAATGCCGTTTTGGACCACGGCAATGCGGCGGTAGGTGTCGGTGTGGGGGTGGGCATTATGCTCTTCAGGCTTACCGTGGGTGGCCCAGCGGGTATGGCCGATACCCAGGCGAGCCGGATTCTCTAGCCCTTCGATCTTGTCCTGCAAATTCTGGAGCTTGCCCTTAGCGCGAACGCAGTGCAGTTCCCCCTCTAGAACGGTGGCTAAACCAGCCGAATCGTAGCCCCGGTATTCCAGCTTCCGTAGCCCCTCCATCAAAATGTCACTGGCGGGACGGGTGCCGATGTATCCAACGATTCCGCACATGGTGGTGGCTCCTGCTTGGCTAAGACGGAGCTTGTCAGAGTAGGACGACGACAAAGGTGTTGCTACCCTGAAAGCTCAATGCTGTGAATCTCTATGTAACATAACCGATCGCCCTTGCAGAAATTTGGACCACTTGTGACAACCCAGGTGGTTTCTAGTCATAAAAATACCGAGCACACGGCGCTTTAGCGCAGCCATGCCCAAAGGGCCATACAAACCCCCTACAGCGGTGAAAAGGGTCACCGTTGTAGGGGGTTTTCTCGATAACCTGCTGGATAACCGATGGGATAACAGCAAACTGACCAGCGCGATAAGGGAGCCCCAACGTAAGATCGATATCACAGCAGTACGGTATTTTGGCGGGTAAGGGCAAACCGTTCAACCCACAAGGTTGGATGGCGCTGGTAACGCTTTGCCGCCCCGAGACTGATGCAATGCCATTCCTGTCTGAGATCTTTTAGAGACCGTCTCTTCGCTCGTCCATGTTGCGTTCCATTCAAACTAAATTTACGGTTGCCTTGCTCTCGGTTAGTTTGACCTCGATCGCTTTGGTGGGGGTAACTGCCCAGGGACTATTTTTGCGACAACTTAACTCCATCCTGGCAAAGGATGCGTTCGACCAGTTTGCCAGTGATGTCACCGCCTACTACACCGCCTATGGCACCTGGGAGGCGGGTCAAAACTTGGAACCGTTTGACCAGTTTGTGAGGCGTGGCTGCTGGTTAATTGAGGCTACGCCAACAGCCGCCCATTCCGAGGCATTACCCTGTCCGCCGCTGACCCTAGATGAGGCAGCGGCAGATGAATCCGCGGCCGCTTCAGGTAGCTTGGACAACCCGCCACCGATCGTCACTTCCCGAGAGCCATCCCCGTTTCAATTTGTATTGCTTGATTTAGACGGCACCGTCTTGGTGGGGGCAGAGCAGTATGCAGAAGGTCAAGCTGCCCCCGCTGAGATTTGGCGGCAGCGACAGGACATCACGGTGGCTGGACAAGAGGTGGCCTTTGCCGTACCTGTGCGCCAGCGGAAATTGGCAGTGGTTGATAAAACCTACCTTCAAGCGGTTAGAACCGCGATCGGTTACGGGCTGATATTGGCCACTGGGCTGGCGATCGCCCTAGGGCTGCTATTAGGCCGCCGCCTTAGCCGCTCCCTCCAGGAACTGATTCAAGCCGTTAACGCCATGGGTCGGGGACATCTGCGGCAAACCGTTACCGTCAATACGCAAGATGAGGTGGGCCTGTTAGCCATTGCCTTTAACACGATGAGCCTGGAGTTGGCTAGCGCCTATGAACAGATGCATACCCTCAATCAAACGATTCAAGCCCAAGCCAATACGCTACAGGAATTGAGCAATCGCGATGAACTCACCAATCTCCACAATCGCCGTTACTTTAATAATCATGTTGCCCATCTTTTTAGTCAGAGCCAGCGAGATGGCAACGCCCTAACCTTGATGCTGGCGGATCTCGACAACTTTAAACGTATTAACGATCGGTTTTCTCACCGTATCGGCGATGCCGTGCTGCAGGCCGTTTCTACCCTCTTGAAGCAACACATCCGTGAATGTGACATTGTGGCCCGTTACGGTGGCGAAGAATTTGTGCTCGCATTGCCAGACAATAATGCTCAGCAAGGCTATCAGGTGGCTGAAAAACTCCGGAGACTGATTGAAAAACACCCTTGGCAGCAACTCCATCCAGGATTGCAGGTCACCATCAGCATTGGTCTGTGTGATGACACGACCGTGGGTAGCCATGAGCAGATGCTAGCCTGTGCGGATGAACGCCTTTACAGGGCTAAGCGCCAGGGTCGAAACCAGGTGATTGCTGAAGGGGGAGATGGGGAACGGGACTGACGGGATTCGAACCCGCAACTTCCGCCGTGACAGGGCGGTGCTCTAACCAATTGAACTACAGTCCCAGAAGCTGCTCTCCATTATGCCTAACCCATCATGGACCTAGCGTGGATGCCAAGCGTTGTGGGTAGGAATCGGATCAAACAACAGCATCGGCAGTATACCGCTATCGCGGGCCAAGAAGCCAGCGCCGACCGGCAGAAGTGGTTTCTTAGAAGAATTTCTGCTTAGAGAATTGAATATCGATACTCGGCAATCCCCCAGGCAGCCGTCGCACCAGATAGGGGAGCCCCTTGGGCGGAGGAACCGGTCCGACGGACAACCGGTGGCCTCAGCAAAGGGGCCAGCGCTAAAGGGGCCTATCTATTTTGACTGGAACGTTCAGTTCTAAGCCGCTAGGGGCATCGCCCCTTTATCCAACACTTTCCGATAGAAGTCCTGGAGCTGCCGGGTGGCGGCATTCCAGCCCCAGCGCTCCGCCTCGGCGCGGGCCTGGAGCCGTAGGGTTTCCCGCTCTGCCCCCAACTCAAAGAGTCGCTGGGTGGCGGCGATCGCCCCTTGGTCATCCTTGGGGTCAAACAGATAGCCATTTTCCCCATCGGTGACAATGTCCGGGATGCCGCCGGAGTTGGCTGCCACCACCGGACAGCCCGCCGCCATCGCTTCTAGTAAGACCAGACCCAGGGTTTCGGTGCGGGAGGGGAACACAAACACATCCGCCGAGGCATAGGCCGACCCTAGTTCTTCCCCTTCCATATACCCGGCAAAGTAGGTGTTGGTGCCCGCGAAATGCTGTTCTAGCTCCTCTTGGTAAGGGCCGCCCCCCACCAAGGCCAACCGTGCGCCGGGAATCGACTCCAGTACGGGTTTGATGCGATCGATTTCTTTTTCGGCGGAGAGGCGACCAATGTAGAGCAGCAGCGGTGCGTCGGGGTGGCCCTGGGTGAGGCGATCGCGCATGGCTCGACTGGCTAACTCAGGCCGGAACAGTTCGGTATCCACCCCCCGCTGCCAAACGGCGACCCGCTCAATGCCATGGCCACTCAGCTCCCTCTCCATGGCGGTGGAGGTACAAAGATTCAGCCGGGCTTGGTTGTGGACGGCCTTCAGTAGCTCCCACATCACCCCTTCTAGGACCCCCAAGCCATAGTGCTCTAGGTACTTGGGCAAATGGGTATGGTAGGAGGCGATCAGTGGAATGTTTAAGGTTTTGGCGTAAAACACCCCCGCCAACCCCAGCACCGCTGGATTCACCACATGGATCAGATCCGGGTTGAACTTTTCCAGGGCATCGCCAATGGAGGGCCGGGGTAGGGCCAGCTTCAGTTCTGGATACAGCGGAAAGGCCATCCCAGATACCCCATGGATGCTTGCTCCCTTATATTCCCGCAGGCCCCCATCGGGGGAAAACACCATGACCTGATCATCCATTCGCTGTAGATGCTCCACCGTGTGCTTGAGGCGGGTAACGATCCCATCCACCTTGGGCAAAAACGTTTCTGTGAAGAGGGCAATACGCATGGAGCTAGGGGGCTAAACAAG
>JAQCKL010000199.1 GCA_027592485.1 Cyanobacteriota bacterium | reverse complement strand
GGAGCAGTAGGGACGAGGGATGTCCCGCCATACTCGAAGCCTCTGCCCCCACCCTGACCGCCCTCACCCCGGCTTACAATACCCGCACCCAATCTCTGATTGAGGGGATCACCCACGGGGCTGATACGCTCTACGGCAGCACCCTAGAACCTTACCCGACCCTGTGGGTGTACTTACCCTATGACCTAACCCCCAACCGCCCTGGGGAATTGCGGGCTGAAGTGGTGGGCGAAGATGGCATTCCCATCCAAAAAACCCTCATAACCTACACCGATGTGCCTAGGGGCATTGTTGGGATTCCCTTAGAGGGGACGGCCTTTGAGCCGTTAGCGATCGGGGAATGGCGGGATCTGATTTTTATAATTCAGTGCGATCGCGATGATGCCGCTAGAAACCTGTATGTGGGTTTTACGGTCCAACGGGTCGCCCCCTTAATTGATCCAGACCACCCAGGGCACCCTACCCCGGCCTCGCTAGCAGCCGTTGCCCCTCTGGATCATGGGCCAGAGGACATTGGCACGACCGCAAACCCAGATTCCGGCAGTTCCCTGAAGGCCGCCACCCTAGAGCGAGCCGCAATGCTAGGGGAAGCGGGGGTTTGGTATGACCTCCTAACCACCCTGGCCGGATTGCGCCGTACCGATCACGACGATGCTGACCTGGCGGCCCATTGGGGTCACCTACTTGAATCCATTGGCCTAGCAGACATTGCCGATCAACCCCTATCCAATTGCTGTACGGTTCCTGACCATCTCGCTGTTGAGACCGCGACACCGGAGTAGCTAAATCACTATGGGTTTTAACCCTCTGTTTCTGCCCGGACTGGCTAGTCTGGGAGCAGTGTTATTGGCCGTCCCTGTTTATGGCCAGTCCATCACCGCCGCCTCTGATGGGACCCAGACTGACGTTAACCAGGCCGGTGATGTCTACACCATCACGGGTGGGACAAGTGCTGGTAACAATCTTTTCCACAGCTTCACTGACTTCAATCTGCTCGGCGGCGAAAGTGCCACCTTTTTCACCGATCCCGGCACCCTCAATATTCTGGGGCGGATCACCGGCGGCAACCCCTCTTTGATCAATGGCTTGCTGAGCGTCTCCGGCTCCAACGCCAACCTGTTTTTGTTGAACCCGGCTGGGATCTTATTTGGGGCCAACGCTGCCCTAAATCTGGGGGGCAGTTTTACCGCCACCACTGCCGATGGGGTGACCTTTGGGACGGGGGATTTTGGAGCGATCGGCAGCAATGATTATGGGGCTTTGGTGGGGGATCCCACCGGTTTTATCTTTAGCCGCGACACCCCTGGCAGCATCGTCAATGGCGGCACCCTCGCGGTGACTCCAGGGGAAACCCTGCAGCTCATCGGTGGGCAAGTGATCAACACCGGTACCCTAGAGGCCCCTGGTGGGGCGATCGTCATCGCCGCTGTCGAAGGGGAAAGCCTGGTCCGCATTGCCCAAGATGGGCTGGTGCTCAATCTCGAATTAGCCACGCTACCCAACCCTTCAGGCACCCCTTTACCCTTTACCCCCTTAGCCTTGCCAGAACTGCTCACCGGCAGTGGCCTGAGCGATGCCGTGGGGGTGTTGGTCAATGCCGATGGCACGGTGAACCTCACCGGGTCTAATCTCCCGATCCCAACTCAGCCTGGGATTGCAGTGGCTTCGGGGGATCTGCTGGCAGCAGGGGGCCAAGTGGATATTTTGGGCAGTACCGTCGCTGTCATCAATGCTCTGGTGGATGTTTCTGGCGAATTTGGCGGCGGTCAAATTCGGGTGGGGGGTGACTATTTGGGTTCGGGACCAGTACCCAATGCCCTGGTCACCTATGTGGATGGAAACTCAGTTCTCAACGCCGATGCCACGGTGGATGGCGACGGTGGACGCATCATCCTCTGGTCCGACCAAACCACTCGTACCTATGGGAACCTCAGTGCTCGTGGGGGTTTACTGGGGGGTGATGGCGGCTTCATTGAAACCAGCAGTGCCGGTTATTTAGACATTTCTGGTGCCCCGGATGTAGGTGCTCCCAATGGCAATGGTGGCAGTTGGTTGATCGATCCCCTCAACATCACCATTGGTGTAGGAGCACCAACCGTTGATATCGGTGTCAGTGGGGGACCACCTATAGACACCCTGACAGCTAGCGATATCGATGCAAACCCGCTTACTGACTCCTTTCTGAATGTTATTGATCTACAAAATTTCTTCCTGACTTCTGGTGGACAACTCACCATTAGCACTGGTGCTACCGGTGCTCAAGCCGGAAATATCACCATCAGTGAAAACCTCACCTTTGGTGCCTCGGGATCCCTTACTCTCATTGCCGCTGGAGATGTCACCCTAACCCATGACATCAGTTCTGCTGTGGCCCCTCTGGACATCAATGTCACCGCTGGCGGGAACATTATCTTCGACAATACGGCGACTCCAGCAACACCATTTACCATTGCGACAGGGGGTGGCAATCTCAACTTCACAGGGAGCGAAGTGGTTATTGGCGGCACCGGAGCCGCCACCCGCGCTATTGATTCAGGTACAGGAAATATCACCCTAACCGCCACGGGTGGAACCGGGGCAGGTGTGCGAGTCGATACGTCTGGTGCCCTCAGAACCACCACGGGCACCATTGCCCTCAATGGCACCGGGGGCACCAATGGGGTGGAAGTCGCCGGAATCATTACGGCTGCTGGGGGCACCGTCAATTTAAACGGGACTGGCGGCACCGGCTTTGGGGTGGACGTTCAGGCTGGGAGCACCCTAGGCGGCGGTGTAACGAACCTAGGCATTCAAGGGATCTCCAGTGCTGGTACTAGTATCAACTCGGCCATTGGCCTAACAACGTTAGGCGGCAATCTGTCTCTAACCGGCAATCAAGATATTGTGGCTACGACCCTCAATGCCCTTGGTACGACTGGTGGCGTTATTGACGTAACGACAAGTAGTTTTTTCCGAGCCTCAGGCCCCATTACAACCAACAGCGGTAGCGCAATTACGATTCGCCATGGGGGCGGGGGCATTACGCCATTTATTGTGGGGGATGACACCACAAATGGAACTGGTGGAGCGATCGCGAACGGTGTTGATACCATCGCTACGATTCAGTCTTTCCTCTACACCTATACCCAGGGCAACATCAGCATCATCTCCGTACCTGACCCTGCTACCATCGCTGTTGGCGGCAGTAGCGGTGGAAATAGCGACTGTACGACTATCCCCAGTAGCTTCTGCGATAAGCTGCCGGGCTCAAGTGAGCTGCCAGATCCCCTCGATCCCACGGAAATCCTGACGGCAGAACCCGAGGTTGTCACGGACTATGCGCTCACAGCGCTGGATATCGAGGCGTCTCTCACAGAAGACTTTGTCGATCATTTTGGGTTCGACACCCCAACCCTTACTTCTCCAGCCGCTATTCAACAAAATCTCAAAGAGATTACCGATGCGACCGGCGCTAAGCCAGGGGTGCTGTACGTCTACTTTGCCCCGCAAGCGGTGGAAACCGTAGCGCCTCAAGTTTCCCAGCAAACTTCTCAGCTACCCCCAGATCAAACTAAAAGTCTTGGGGCTGACGCGGTGCTGTGGTCTGCCACCCATGATGGCCTCACCATCGAAGCTTTGCCTTGGCAGCAAGCCAGTCGCCCTGACAATGTGCCGTTGCGCGATAGTGACCCGTTAGAGCTGATCCTAATCACCCCGGAAGCCCCACCAGTACGATTACGTTTGCCCGAGGTGCAACGGGATCAGTTTATGGCTAAGGCCCGCACCTTCCGCAATGAAGTCGCTGACCCCAGCAAGATTCGGACCACCAGCTATTTGCCCTCATCCCAACAGTTATACGACTGGATTCTGCGGCCCTTAGAAAGGGAACTGGCGGCCCAAAACATCAATAATCTGTCCTTCATTTTGGATGCGGGTTTGCGGGGCATGCCCTTGGCGGCGATCCATGATGGCAACGGCTTTATTATTGAGCGCTTTAGTATCGGCCTGATGCCCAGCTTTAGCCTGACGGATACCCGTTATCGAGATATACGGGATGTGATGTTACTCGCTGCTGGGGCAGCAGAATTCCAGGAGCAACCCCCCCTACCCGCAGTGCCGTTGGAGCTCAACACCATTGTGGGCTCTCTCTGGCCCGGAACCCTCTTGCTCAATGAAACCTTTACCCCTGAGAACGTTAAAGCCGAGCGCCAACAGCGACCCTTTGGCATCATTCATTTGGCCACCCACGGCGAATTTCGGCCAGGGGCGGCATCCAATTCCTATATCCAGTTTTGGCAAGAGCAGGTGCAGCTGGATGACATCCGCGATCTGGGCTGGGCCGATCCAACCGTAGAGTTGGTGGTGCTGAGTGCCTGCCGTTTAGCCCTAGGGGATAACCAAGCAGAACTGGGTTTTGCGGGGATGGCCGTGCAATCCGGGACAAAATCAGTGTTGGCCAGTCTCTGGAATGTCGATGATACCGGCACCATGGGTTTGATGCTGGAGTTTTATCAGCAGCTCCAATCTGCGCCGATCAAGGCGGAAGCGATTCGCCAAGCCCAGTTGCAAATGCTCAATCAGCGGGTAACCCTGAACCAGGGCACAGTCATTTGGACTGGCGGGGAGGTGGACCTACCCGCTGAGTTTGGCTCAAGTACCAGGCGGTTTGACCACCCCTACTTCTGGTCGGCGTTCACGCTGGTGGGTAACCCTTGGTAGGCGACGCGGTGGGTAGGGAAAATGAAGGGCGATATGAATGGGGCATGGTGCTCAAGGGGGACGCTACGAGTTCCTGAAGATAGCCTCCACCAACTGCATGGGTTTTGAAGTCAGAGATTCAATATCGGTGTGGGTGCCATGGCCTATTTCCGCCAGTAAATTAAAGCTGAGATAGACAATCAGGAGGCTGGCGATCGCAATCATCCCCGTGCGGCTACAGAGATAGAGCTTGCGGACAATATTCGAGGCTTGCTTCGCCGCGATGTAATGCCCCCGCTGGTAGAGCGATTTCACCTGGGCGGCGTAGACCAGGGCCAGTACGCCAAAGGGTGGGCATAGCAACAGGGTGGTGATAATGGCCGATCGCCAGTGGCTGGGGGGGCAGGGTAAACCGCCGTAGAGGTTGTACTGCTGATTCCACTCCGGCTGGGTTTGGTTACCCACATGGCCCAGCAACCGGAAGCGTTGCACATGGCCCAACTCCAGGGGAAGCAGACTGTGGCGAATTTGGTCTGGCAGGGTGAAGTAGTTGATCGGCACCCCTAGCTCACGGGTGAGGGTAATGGTGAGCTGCTGATCGGTGTGTTTTACCTCTACCGCAATGCCAGCGGGCAATGTCCCCTGCACCGTCGCCGCCAACCGTTCTTGATGGTGAGTCTGGCGGACATTCAGCAGTTTGGCTTTGACCGCATCCATAGACAAGTCATTGGCGATCGCCAGTTGCCAATCCGCCAAGGCCCCCGCCTGATCCCCCAGGAGGTCGCGCACATTTCCCCGGTGGTAATAGGCTTCGGCCAGGTTGGGGCTGGCGGCAATCGCTTTGGTCAGGGCGGTTTGGGCGGCGCGTTGGTCCCCCTGTTGGGCGTAGTGGAGCCCCAAGTTGTAGTGGGCGGTGGCGTAGTGGGGGCGATAGCGCAGAGCGGTCTGCCAGTCGGCGATCGCCCCCTCGGTATCCCCCAGCTCGTAGCGCACCAGCCCCCGGTTGCCGTAGGCGATCACATGCTCAGGGTTGAGGGCGATCGCTTGGTTATAGTCTGAGATTGCCGCTTCGCGATGTTTATGCTGCCAGTGGGCCAGGCCACGCTGCACATAGCATTCGGCAGGGTTGGGATGGTGGGGCAGGGCGTTGGTAAAGCAGGCGATCGCCGCTTTGAGGCTGCCTTTACGAATCAGGTTTGTGCCTTTGCGGTAGGCGAATTTGGCCTGCTGACAAAGGAGCCAGGAACGGAACGCTTTAGGCATCACGGATGGGGAAGGGGGTGATGGCGGCGCATCCAGTCTAGCCTCTCTGAAATGGGGGATGCCAGGAGTTTCCCGATTAACCAGCAATTCTCAGCAGGGCTTTTCGGCTGCTGAATTCACCACTCGGGCTGAACTTGTCGAAGTCCATAGGGGTTTAGATACCAGTGAACAGTTGTATTGAACCGCGCTTGGGAGAATGGTTGCGATCGCTGGCCTAAATCCTAGATTCAGCACCCCCTTTGCCGCCCGATCGAGGCCGTTTCTGCACCCGTGACCCGATTTTTTTCGAATTTGGAATTTGACGGCATCGGCTTTAAACACCGACCCGGTAGCTTGGTGGCCTGTACGGCTCTGATCGCCGGAACCACCGTGGGAGCAGGCATTTTAGCCCTCCCTGCCGTCACCCTGCCCGCCGGGATTTTGCCCTCTACCACCATGCTGATCGCCGTGTGGATCTATATGGTGGTGTCAGGGTTGCTGGTGGCTGAGGTGAATCTCAACACCATGTACACCTCAGGGCAGCCCCGTTTAGGGTTATTGGCTACCGTCCAAAGGATTTTGGGGCGATCGGGGGCGATCGGGGCAGGCGGCGTGTATCTCTTCATTCACTACGCCTTACTCGTTGCCTACATGGCTCGCGGCGGCAGCATTTTGGCCACGGCCCTAGGGCGTTTTGGGCCAGTGGAAACGGTCCTGCCCAACTGGGTGGGGAGCGCTCTGTTTGTGGGTCTGTTTGGCGGCCTGATTTACTTTGGCAGCGAGCGGTGGGTGGGGCGACTGAATGGGGCCTTCTTCGCGATTTTACTGGTGGCCTTTGGGGGGCTATTGGCCCTGACCTTGAGCGATCTCAACCCAGCTCAATTTCTCAACCACAACTGGGCTGCGGTGGGGGCAGCCCTCCCGGTGATGTTTGTGGCGTTGGTCTATCAGAACGTGGTGCCGATTGTCACCACCCGTCTAGAGGGAGACATCAGCAAAATCCGTTGGGCGATTATCCTGGGTTCGTTGATTCCCCTGGTGATGTTTTTAGGCTGGAATGCCGCCATCCTAGGCAGTGGCCAAATCGATCCCACGATTTCTCAACCGGGCGGCACCCTGTTTGACCCCCTTGAGTTTCTTCGCCGGGACGGGTCCAATCAGTGGACAAGCGCAGGTCTATCGATTTTCTCTGAGTTTGCCATTGCCACCTCCTTTATTGGGTTGGTCTATGGTCTCTTGAATTTCCTTGGTGATGCCTTTGGGCAGGCCTCCCATGGGGTGGTTCGACGTTGGCCCCTGTTCTCCCTGGTTTTAGTTCCTCCCATGGGGCTCTCGACCTTGAACGCAGGCATTTTCTTTGAGGCTTTGGATTACGCTGGCACCTTTGGCATTTCTGTCTTATTCGGGATTGTCCCAGCCGTGATGGCTTGGAAGGAGCGATATCCCACCCAAGCCCACCGCCAAGCCACATTACCCCTGGTGCCGGGGGGCAAGATTACCTTGATGCTGATGATTGGGATCGCGATGGGCATGATTGCAGAACAGGTACTGGCAAAACTAGGCTGGTTGTGACAGGCTGGTCTCTCCCAGTCACAGCTTGATTCCATTCCTAAAGCAGCCATTTACCCAGGATTTCAAGCCATTGCCGCGCCGTCTATAATCGGTGAGATCGCAACGGGCAACGGGCACTAGACAATTTACGCTTAAATGATGCCGGCAAAACCACCCTTTTCCCTCAAGCCCACCCTCTTTTGGTGCAGCTTTAACGTTGCGGCCTCTTTGCTGATGGGCACCCTGACCCCTAGCGCAGTCGCTCAAACGGTTGCCCCCGATCGCCCCTCCCCTGACGCCGATAAACCACTGCTAGAACCGCTCACCTCACCCGCGCCCCCTCAAAATCTTCCCCCCTCCCAGCC
>JAQCKL010000198.1 GCA_027592485.1 Cyanobacteriota bacterium | reverse complement strand
CCAGGGGACGGGGGGAAGCCGCCACATCAGGGTGATCACACCCCACAGTAGGGTCGTTATCCCTAGGGTCGCCGCCGTTGGCAGGGCCACCTCAAACACCGCTTCCTGCGCTGGCTTGCGGGCGGCCAGCCACAGCAGCGATCGCACCAATCCGGTCCCCAGCCCAGCCGCCAGCCCCACCATCAACACCCCCAGCGGTCGAGCGGCAGAGAAATCGGAATAGCTGAGGTAAAGGTGGGTCACCGCCGCCCCTAGGGCCACCCCACTGCTCCAGCCCACCCACCGCAACCTGCCGTTGGGTAAATCCTCAGTTGGGTAACTCAACTGGGCACGACCAAAGCGGGTCAGCCACTCGGGGCAGGGCAGGTTGGGGGTAAACCAGGGGGGCGGACTCAGGGAGATCGCGGTGTGGCTGCCCTGGGGCGGCACGGTGCGTTCTGCCCCGTAGATGGACCGCAGCAGCAGGGCCATGCCCACCCCCGCCACCCCACCACTGAGGAGGATCAAGCTCTGCACCAAGCTAAGGGGGGCGATCACCATCGCCGTCGCTCCAATGACGCAACATGGGATAAGTTATAGCCCGCAACCTTCCCCCTTTGTCTATGGCCGCTGAGTCTACCCCATGGCAGGGCCGTCACCCCGGCAAAGACGCCCTGCGCCAGGAAATCTGGTCCACCCTCCAGGCCCACCAGGCCACCCACCGAGATCCCGGCGGCCATATCCCCCATCTCATTAGGGCTGAGGCCGCTGCGGCCCTGCTGGCAACCTTGCCCTGCTGGCAACAGGCCCAGCTCATCAAGTGAAACCCCGACTCCCCCCAACAGCCCGTGCGGTTGCGGGCGTTGCAAGACGGTAAGTGGTTGTATATGGCCCTGCCCTGCTTGGCCCGCCCCCAGTGTTTTCTGGCCCTCCACCGCGATCCCCTCATGGCCAAGGGCATTCCCCTCACCACAGCGGCCAACATGGGGAATGCGCTCATGCACGGACAACTGGTGGACTTTGGCGAGATGCAGCCCATATTGCTGAGGCCAATCAGCTTATTCAACCCTGGGCCAAGGCCGGGGGATCCTGGCTCCTAGTCTCCGGCTGGGAGCCGCCTTGGGGGGCTCCCAGCCAGCCCCCCGAGGCAGAGTCTCAGCGGCAGGTACCCAGGCAAAGTCAGGGCACCAAGGATAGGCAGAGCGGGCTATGGGGGGATCTCCATTCGACCCTGCCGGTTACGAATGGATTGGCTCGGATCGCTCGGCAGCGCCATCCTAATTCCTAGGCTGTTGTAAAGCCCTGCTGGCAGGGCGATGGCTTTTTTGTAACGGTTTGCAACATATACTGAGTAAAGGCATCCTTAAAACGCTGACTTCAGAGGGGACAGTATTCATGCGCGTTGCAATTGCGGGAGCAGGGCTGGCAGGGCTGGCATGTGCCAAATATTTAGCGGATGCTGGCCATGTCCCAATTGTGCTCGAAAGTCGAGATGTCCTAGGGGGGTTGGTGGCGGCCTGGAAAGATGAAGACGGCGATTGGTATGAAACCGGTTTGCATGTTTTTTTCGGGGCTTACCCCAACATGCTGCAACTCTTCAAGGAACTGGGTATCGAAGATCGGCTGCAGTGGAAAGAGCACACCTTAATCTTTAATCAGCCAGAGCAGCCTGGGGTCCTGTCCCGCTTTGATGTGCCTGACATCCCGGCCCCGATTAATGTGCTCGTCTCTATTTTGCGCAACAACGACATGCTCACCTGGGAGCAGAAAATTCGTTTTGCCATTGGCCTGTTGCCGGCGATTGTCCGGGGCCAAGACTATGTGGAAGCGATGGATAAATACAGTCTTCTGGAATGGCTGCAGATGCGGGGGGTGGATGATCGGGTCAACTCCGATATTTTTGTCGCCGCCTCTAAGGCCCTGACTTTCATTGATCCAGAGGATGTGTCCGCCACCGTTCCGCTCACCGCGCTCAACCGGTTTTTGCAGGAGCGCTACGGCTCTAAGGTGGCTTTTTTAGATGGCTCTCCCACAGAGCGCTTGTGTCAACCCCTCATGGACTACATCACTGAGCGCGGGGGAGAAGTCCATGTGAAAAAGCCCCTGAAGCAGATTTTGCTGAACCCCGACAGCACCGTGCGGGGATTTGCCCTGCGAGACATTGACGGGGGCATCGACGAAGTGGTGACGGCAGACGCCTACGTCTCAGCCATGCCGGTCGATGTGATCAAAGTCCTCTTGCCAGAGCCTTGGCAGGGTATTGATGTGTTTCAGCGGATGCAGGCCCTGGAAGGAGTGCCCGTCATCAACATTCACCTGTGGTTTGACCGCAAGATGACTGATGTTGATCAGCTCCTGTTTTCCCGCTCCAAGCTGTTGAGTGTGTATGCCGATATGAGTAATACCTGTCGCGAGTATGCTGACCCCGATCGCTCCATGCTGGAATTAGTCCTGGCCCCCGCCAAGGATTGGATTGATAAATCCGACGATGAGATTTTGGCTGCAACGTTGACTGAGTTGAACCGACTCTTTCCCCAGCACCTGGGGGGCGATCAGCCTGCTACACTCCTCAAGTCGAAGATTGTGAAAACCCCCCGATCGGTTTACACTGCCGCGCCAGGGCGGCAGGCTTGCCGTCCTGAGCAAGCCACCCCGATCAGTAATTTCTTCTTGGCGGGCAGCTATACCCTACAGCGGTATCTCGGCAGTATGGAAGGGGCGGTGCTTTCTGGTAAGCTGGCGGCGCAAGCCATTGACCAGCGTTATCAAGGGGCAACGGTAGCTGCATCTACCTTAGAACCCGTGATTGTTTCCTAGAAAGCTCACGTTAACCGGCAGGATTAGCCAGGGTTTGCCGTATGCTTTTTGGAGAGCCGTTCTGTCTTGTGCAGGCCTTTACCACCGTTAGAAATGTCTGGGGTTTCCAGCCATAGGAATTAATGCTGCAACTGTCTGATGTGCTGCAATCTAGTCACTTGGTTTCCGTTGAAGAAGCCTACGAACAGTGTCGGCAGATTACGGCAAAGTATTCCAAGACCTTTTACCTCGGGACGCTACTGATGACGCCGCCCAAACGGCGCGCAATCTGGGCGATCTATGTGTGGTGTCGTCGCACCGATGAGTTGGTCGATGGTCCCCAAGCGGCCTCGACCACTGAGGAAACCCTAGACCGGTGGGAACGGCGATTAGAAACCCTCTTCCGGGGGCATCCAGCCGATGATGTGGATGTGGCGCTGGTGGATACCTTGGAGACCTTCCCGCTCGATATCCAACCCTTTCGGGACATGATCGCTGGGCAGCGGATGGATTTGCACCGCGATCGCTATCAGACCTTTGATGACCTAGAGCTGTACTGCTATCGCGTTGCCGGAACTGTGGGGCTGATGTCCACGACGATTATGGGCGTGGATACGGAGCAAAACACAGCCCCCTGGAATCGTCGTGGGCCTCTGCCGGATCCCACCCAGGAAGCGATCGCCCTCGGCATTGCCAATCAACTCACCAATATTCTGCGGGATATTGGTGAAGATGCCCGTCGCGGTCGAATTTACCTGCCCTTGGATGATCTCGCCCTGTTTAACTACAGCGCCCAAGACTTGATCAATGGGGTGATTGATGATCGTTGGCGATCGGTGATGAAATTCCAAATTCAGCGGGCGCGCAAGTTTTATATGGAAGCCGAACGGGGGATTAGCCGTCTTAGCCCTGACGCCCGCTGGCCGGTGTGGTCGGCCTTGGTGCTCTATCGCACCATCCTCGATGCCATCGAAGAGAATGACTACGATGTCTTCAATCGTCGCGCCTACGTGCCCGCCTTCCGCAAGTTGCGCTGTCTACCCGCTGCCTTGATCCGCTCACGGTTGCTTTAGCACAACGATGCCGGGGGCATGGGATGAAACCTTACCAAAACATTGCCATTCAGGAGTGTGGGGAACCCTTGGCCCCCATTCCCCTAGAGCGTTTCTCAGTAGTGCAACCCCACCCCTATGCTTGCCTGGGGGCACCCTATGGCGATCGCTCGCCTTACTGGCTGCGAGCATCGGTCTTGGCAAAGTTGCGCCAAGCTCAAACCCATTTGCAGCAACGGTATCCAGGGTGGACGATTCAGATTTTTGATGCCTATCGTCCCGTGGCCGTACAGCAATTCATGGTGGACTACAGCTTCAGGGAACTAGCCCGGCAACGACAGCAGCACCCAGAAAGGTTAACCGCAGCAGAGCGGCAAGCCCTGCTAGATGAGGTTTACCAGTTTTGGGCTCCGCCCAGTTTAGATGAAGCCACTCCGCCACCCCACAGCACCGGGGCCGCCATTGATATCACCCTCGGGGATGATCAAGGGCAAATGGTCGATATGGGCTCCCCCATTGATGAAATTTCGCCGCGGTCACATCCCAATTACTTTGCCGCCACGGGCGAACATCACGACGCGATGATTCAAAACCACCGTACCGTTCTCAGCAACCATTTGACCGCCGTCGGATTCGCCCAGCATCCCAACGAATGGTGGCACTTTTCCTGGGGCGATCAACTCTGGGCATGGCAAACCCAAAATCATACCGGACAGACCTTGACCGCCCGCTATGGCCGGGCGCTGCCATAGGGACTCGTCCCGATGGCGGCGGTGCCGTTGCCGGTGCTTAACGAGGCGGAAGGCTGGCGTGAAGACGTAGGCAGTTTTGTCCCGTGGCTATCTCGACCTTGTACTCCACCTTATCCATGAGCCGGTTTAAAATCATCCAACCATAGCCCCCTTCTTGATAATGTTCGGGCACAGGGGGTAAATAGCTATCAAGGTCGAAGCCCTGCCCTGAATCCCAGACCTCAAGGAGCAAATCCTCTGATTGGACTTCCAATCGCAATTTCACCGGTAGATCGGGGCGATTGCGATGGGCATGACGAACGGCATTAGAGTAAGACTCGACGAGGACTAACCGCAATCGGTTCTCCCATTTGGGCCAATCCGGTAAGGTGCTGAGTTCGGCCTGTAGAATCCCCAGCATCCAACCCTCGACAATGGTCAGAAACTTCAGGTCGCTAGGGATGTGTAGTTCCGTTTGCATGGCTACATCACCTCCAGGGAGAGAATCGTTTGATCATCGTCCTGCTGGTCTTTGTCTCCCTGAACCGCCAGCAACAGGGTATCCAGGTCCAAGGGACGCGGTTGACATTGGAGTAACTGCCATAGCCCCTCTTGTTGCAACATCACCGTGGCATTGGGGTGCTGCTCATCGGAGATGGTCGCCTCGGTAATGCCATCACTGGCCAAGAGCAAGGTGCTCTTGGCTGGCAAAACGGTCTCGCCCGCCTTGGCTTTCCACACGGGCAAGATTCCTAAGGGCACCCCTCGCACATCTAGGTATTCGGGCTTACTGCCATTGCTGAGGTCAGCATGGGTAGACCAGATGATCGGATAAATATGACCCGCATTCGCATACATCAACTCATGGTTACTTGGGGTATACCGCACCAACACCATGGTAATAAAGCAGTTGTTGCTCACTAAGTCATCCAGTAAACCTTGATTCAGGTTTTGCATCACCTGATCTGGTGGGGGTGGCTTTTCCGGGGAGAGCTCTCGCCGCAGCACCGAAATGGCGCTGGCCATGAACAGCGCCGCAGGGACCCCTTTGCCGGAAACATCCCCGACCGCCAGCCAAATGTCACCGCTAGGATGGACAAACACTTCGAAAAAGTCGCCCCCCACCTGGCGGGCCGGGCGACAGCGGGCTTGGATACTGATACCGTCAACGTCGGGCCAGCTCTGTCGCAACAAATTGGTTTGAATTTGGCGTGCCACCTCCAATTCCGCCTGCATCTGGGAGGTTTGCTCTTGAATCCGCTGGTATAGACCCGCCTGGAAGAGCGCTAGGGCAATTTGCTCTGTGACCCCATCTAGGAGCTTCAGGGTTTCCTCAGACCAGTCTTCCCTCGACTTAATACGGTAGAGCGAGACCGTCGCCAGACCAGATTGCTGATACACCAGGGGCAAGGTCAAGGCCGTGACGGAAACGTCTAAGTCTGGCAGCACATCTTGTTGGCGATCGCCCCGGCTCAGCACCCCCGCATTGACCCCATGGCTATGGGCGTCTAACGCGGCCTGCAGCGTTTCCCCATGGTCGTAGGCGCTATAGGTAAAGGTTTTGGAGGCATCACTCCACTCGGCGGCCACTGTTCCCGTCACGGGATTCACGGGATAGAGCACCGCGTAATCAGCCTCAACGGTTTGGCCCAGGGTGGTGACAATGGTTTGCAGCATATTGCGGTAGTCCAGGGACTCCCGAATGGCCGTCATCACTTCGTTAAAGAAGGATTCTCGCCGCAGGGCTCGGGTCAGGGCCTGGGTGCGCTGTTTGACTACTCGATAGGTCTCTGCCGCTTGAAAGACAACGGTTTTGAGTTTCTCGGGGTTCCAGGGCTTGGTGATGTACTTAAACACCTTGCCTGAGTTGATGGCTTCGACTAGGTCCTCAACATCGGTATACCCGGTCAACACAATCCGAATCGTGTCGGGGAAGCGGTCCACCGTGCGACTGAGAAATTCGGTCCCATTCATGCGAGGCATGCGTTGGTCCGAAATAATCACGGCCATTTCCCCTTCACTATCCAACAGATCCAGGGCTGAAAATCCGTTTTCAGCTTTAAAGACTTGAAAGTCTCGGCGGAAGGTGCGATAAAGCAGGTCTAAATTGTCAGGCTCATCGTCTACCACCATGAGCTTCAGCGTGGCATCCTCTTCCCAGGTCATCGGGAAATCCTTCGTAACGGCTGACTTGACAAAGCATTGTGGTGAAACGACATCAAGCAAATCGGGATTTGCTCAGCAGCGATCAAGCTCTTCCCATGTTGCCCAATGGCCCCGTGAAAAATACTACTCCATGGAGAATAAAGCAGAAACCGCAGCATCTTTTTTGATTCTCAGGCAGAATAGGGCAGCAACATTGGGCAGTGGCATTGACAAACCCCTTGGAAGCACCAGGGGAAGCGCCAGGGGAAACCCCATCATGCTCCCAGCTTAGAGTCGGTGCCTAGCCCGAACGCAGATAGTCCAGTGGAGGGGAAGACGATGGCAAGTTTGGGGTGGTGGCAACACCGAGGGGTGGTGGCCCTATTGGCTGGTGGACTCATGCTCGGCAGTCCGCTATCGGTCCGGTCAGCCGCTTTGGATGTGGCCCATGAGCAGCTGTTGCGGGCCATATGTCTGAATGATTGGGCGGGGGCGATCGCCCTCACGAGCCCTCTGATTGCAGCTGATGCCGTGACCCCGGCCTATCGCCAAGCCATGGTCGATCTCCGGGATATTTTTGAGATCTATCGGGTGAACGGCACCGTGATCCCTGATATCAATACCTGCGACCAGGTCCTGCAGCGCTATGTCCTCGCTAGCCAGGTCCCGGTTGAACCCTTGGACTGGGCCAGTGCCATTCATTCGGTTTTGAATGATGGCTTAGGCCCACCGCCACCCATTACCCAAGCGGTACGCCAGCAAGACGCTCAAGCTATCGCCGATTTAGATCGCTTTGAGATTTACGACATTCCGGCCCTAGCGCCCGCTTTGGCGGTGAGTTTGCAGAGCGGATCCGGGGTGTCGGCGGGCACCGTCACCAGCGGCCAAGCAATCTATACCTTTTTTGCCGGTTTAGGCGATTCCATCACCCTGGATGTGGATGTGGTGCGGGTGCTACCCGGCTCCCTTTACGAAGATGACGACACCCAGCTCTATTTGTTTGATGCCAATGGGAGACTGCTGGCGGAAAATGACGATGGGGAAGCGGGCATTGATCTGCAATCTCGCTTAGAGGATGTTTGAAAAGTCGGTCTTGAAGTAATAAAAGCTCTCAGGGTATAAGTTGCGACAAGT
>JAQCKL010000197.1 GCA_027592485.1 Cyanobacteriota bacterium | reverse complement strand
CCACAGCCCAAGTAGCCCTATCCAACGCGATGGGGCTACTTGGGCATGACTTAGTCTAAACACCAGTTAGCAATTCTGGGTCGGTTACCCCCCATCTATAGATCGTCAGATCGTCATAATTCCACCATCCGGCCACCACCCAGTCCTTGAAGCGAACCTTGGGAAATTCGATGATCACGACCATCCATCCCTGCATCGCTGGCTAATGCTCCCCTCGATAACCATTTGGGAAAATGGTGTTGCGATCGCAAAGAGTACCCGTGAGGTCAGCCCCGATCGCCCGAAATAAACGACTGCCTTGCAAACAAGTCCCTAATAGCAGGGCCTCAGTCAAGTTGGCACGGATTAACTTTGCCCCGGACAGATCCGCATCGGTGAGATCGGCCCCTCGCAAATCTGCACCACTTAAATCCGCATCCCGGAGATTCGCTCCCCGGAGACAGGCCTGGCGTAAATTAGCCCGAGCTAAATGTCCGCCTTGGATATGGGCACCGGTTAAATCTGCCGAGAATAGCCTGGCATCCCCAAGTTCGGCCCCCGTCAACGTGGTGCGCCTCAGGATGGCTTGGCTGAGGTTGCTATAGGGCAGGTAGGCCGCGGCTAAGATACTGCCACTGAAATCCGCCCCTTGCAGATCACTTTCGAACCCCTCCGCCGCCGCACAAATCAGATTTTGAAAACTCCGTTCACCAACCCGATATTGCTTAAGGATTTGCTTGAAATCGGCTTCCTTCATAGCCTCCCACTAGCTGAATAGAGGTTTACCCAAAACAAAACCATGTCAAATCGTGGAAATGTCATGACTCCAAAACCCGCGATCGCCGCTGGCCCTTCAGCAATTCCCTAGGCAGTCCTTAGAGACTGAATTTACAAAACTTAGTGAACAAACATTAATCTACAGTGCGGTGTCGGCGTTCTAGCAGGGGTTAAGGTTCTTTTTACCTTTATTGAATGGACTGGCTTCTGGACCCAGGCGGTTCGATGGCCGGGGATGCCATCAACGGTTCCTTGGAGCCCCCAGGGTTAGCGGTGGTGAAAGGAACCAGTAGAGCTAGGATGACAGTAGGTTTAAGTCCGATCAGGCACCGAAAGCTCCGATTCGACAAAGCTTTGAGCCCTTAGCAACAGGGTTTTACATTACAAGGTGATGATGCCCTCTAGGGGGCTATTGTTGGCTATTCTCTTTACCGTCGTTATGGCTCATCCGCTTCCATCCTTTGCTCAGCATTTTCACGATCGCACCAAGTACGATCCTGAGACCCTATCCCGTGCGGCTGGGGCCATGCAGGGCTCTCAACCACCGCCCTTCAAAACCTACCGGCTGGGCAACGTCATTGATCTCAAACCCTATCTAGATGGGAAGGGGCCAGATCAATCCAAGGAACATCTCGCCTGGATGCGCCTGTCCCACCTGTTGATCAATACCTATGGTCTCACCGCCCAAATCTCGCTCCAGTCAGGGGAGCCCTTTTATCTGCGGGCAGCCCCTTCGGCTGGGGGGTTATATCCTGCCGAAATTTATTTGATTTCCCGAGGCAGTACCCTGTTGCCCGCAGGGCTCTACAACTATCAGGCCCGCAGCCATAGCCTATGGCGATATTGGGATGACCATGCTTGGCAAAAGCTACAGGAAGCTTGCTTTTGGCACCCGGCCCTAGAGCACACCCAATTGGCCCTGGTCACCACCGCCGTCTTTTATCGCTCGGCCTGGCGCTACCGCGATCGCGCCTATCGTCGCATCTGCCTCGACACCGGCCATTTGCTCGGCAACTTAGAGCTGGCAGGAAGCCTCACCGATTATCGACCCCATTTGGTTGGCGGCTTTATCGACAGCGCCATCAACCAACTGCTGTATTTAGATGAGGAACAGGAGGGGGCGATCGCCGTGGCGGCCTTAGCCGATCTCCTGCAAGTGGAGCAAAATCTCACCCCCACCTTGGCGGCCCAAGCCGCACCGATCCAAACGGACTATCCTCCCTTGGCCGATGGCGATTTGTTGCCCTACCTACACCGGATTACCAGCATGGCCGCCGATGGCAATATCCGCTGGCAGCATCGGCCAGCGGCCTCGCCACCGCGTCCTGCCCTGGGTGCTGATACGCCTAGCGCCATATCGCCGACGGACAAATATAATTTTCCCTTTTGCTTAAAGGTCCCAACCCTCACCCCACCCATTGCCTGGGGTGATCGCTTAAAGGGACTCGAAAGCACGATTTTGCAGCGGCGCTCCACCCGTCAGTTCAACGGCGCTAACCTCACCCAAGCGGAATTGAACGCGGTGCTGGACTTTACCTATCAACCTCACCATTACGCTGATCAAGGCTTTGATCCTGGACCGGACTATTTTGATTTAGACCTGATTCAGACCTTTGTAACCGTCTCAGGGATCGAGGGTCTGGATACCGGCTGTTATTACTACGCCCCCCATAGTCAGGAATTGCGACAGATCCGGTTCAAAAACTTTCGTCGAGAGCTGCATTACCTCTGCCTAGGACAGGATTTGGGCCGCGATGCCGCTGCCGTGATCTTCCACACGGCGGATCTGAACGGGGCAGTGGCGCGCTATGGCGATCGCGCCTATCGCTATCTCCATTTAGATGCCGGTCATTTAGGACAGCGGCTGAACCTAGCGGCAATTCGTCTGGGGTTAGGGGTCAGTGGCATTGGCGGCTTCTTCGATGACCAAGTGAATGCTGTATTGGGCATCCCAGAGGGGGAAGCGGTCCTTTACATTACCGCTGTGGGCCGTCCAACTTAGTCTTGCCTGGGCCGAATAGCCTGAACCTGTTCAGTACGCTTTTCAAACAGCCCCTAAGCTGGAACCATGGCACTGTAACGAAATCTTAAACGCTTCCATGGTCACCATTAACGAGAATTACTTGAAGCTCAAGGCAGGGTATCTCTTCCCTGAGATCGGTCGCCGGGTCACTAGCTTTGCCGAGGCCAATCCCGATGCCCCGATCATCAAGCTGGGCATCGGCGATGTCACCGAGCCCCTGCCCGAAGCCTGTCGTGCCGCCATGATCACCGCTGTGAATGACATGGGCGATCGCGCCACCTTCAAAGGCTATGGTCCTGAGCAGGGCTATCTCTGGCTCCGGGAAAAAATTGCCCAACATGACTTTCAGGCCAGGGGCTGTGACATTAGCGCCGATGAGATTTTCATCTCCGATGGCTCTAAGTGCGACTGCAGCAATATCCTGGATATCTTTGGTGACGACAACACCATCGCCGTCACGGACCCGGTGTACCCGGTCTATGTGGATACCAATGTGATGGCGGGCCACACCGGCCCCGCCCAGGATGACGGCAAATACGAGGGGCTCAACTACCTACCCATTACCGCCGACAACGACTTCACCGCCGCGATCCCCGAGCACAAGGTCGATCTGATTTACCTGTGCTTCCCCAATAACCCCACCGGGGCGGTGGCCAGCAAAGCCCATCTGCAAGCCTGGGTGGACTATGCCCTTGCCCACGGCTCCTTAATCTTCTTTGATGCCGCCTACGAGGCTTACATCACCGACCCGGCCATCCCCCACTCGATCTATGAGATTCCGGGGGCAAGGGACTGTGCGATCGAGTTTCGCTCGTTCTCGAAAAATGCGGGCTTTACCGGCACCCGCTGTGCCCTAACGGTGGTACCCAAAACCCTCACGGTCAAAGCGTCTGACGGCACCGATGTGGCCCTCCACAGCCTCTGGAATCGCCGCCAATCGACCAAGTTCAATGGCGTCTCCTATGTGATCCAACGGGGGGCGGAGGCGGTTTATTCTGAGGCCGGACAGGCCCAGATTCAAACCCTGATCAGCTTCTATCTGGAAAATGCCCAGATCATTCGCGAGCAGCTCTCTGCCGCTGGCATCACCACCTATGGCGGCGTGAATGCCCCCTATGTGTGGGTGAAAACGCCCCAAGGGCTCTCCAGTTGGGACTTTTTTGATAAGTTGCTGAGCACCTGCCATGTGGTCGGCACCCCTGGCTCTGGCTTTGGGGCGGCGGGGGAAGGTTACTTCCGCATCTCGGCCTTTAACAGTCGGGAAAATGTGGAAAATGCCATGGCTCGCATCACCGCCAAGTTTTCGGCGTAATCGCCTGACTTGAAAGTAACAGCACACCCCTCAGGCGTTAACGCCTGGGGGCTGGGGATTATTTAATGCTTTTAGCGTTTTTCGGTTTCAAACGTTTTGGGCGAGCCGGTTACTGCCAGCCCTATCTGGTGACCTGCCAGTGGAACGCTAAGGGATCCGCAATCAAAAAACATACCAGGTCCACAAGTTACTGATGTAGGGGCATACTAGCGAATCCCCGTTAGGGGTATTGCCCAGAGGCTATGGGTTTGCGCCCTGATGAAGCTACGCTATTTACCCGCATATCCCTAAGCCCCTGAGAACCTGTTTTGCTGAGAAAGGCTTTAATAGGGAAAAAGTAAAGTGCGACCTCAGGCTAGACAGTTAGAGACCGCGCTTTAACGTCGTATCGCCCCCACCCTAGCGAATGCCCCAGGCGGACACGTTGGGCGATGAGCATCCCGATGTGGCCCAAAGCCTCAATAACCTGGCTCTGCTCTACGACAATCAAGGCCGCTACGGCGATGCCGAACCGCTTTACCTCCAGGACATTGCTGAGCAGCTACTGGGGGAAGAGCACCCCAACACACAAAAAATTCGGAATAACTTTATTGCCTCTGTGAAAAAGGCGAACGCAATAACTCAAAGCATCCTGCAGCAGTTACGGCCTCAAACGGAAGCCTAAAAACGTGAAGGGCCTGACCGATGGCGTTCTCATTTCCCTAGACCGATCGACATCACCCAAGGTAGAAACGGCTCCATATCGCGTGGCATTAAGCCATAATGCGAGCAAATGCAGCAGCATCTGAGGCAAAGAAGTTGCCATGAGCCCAAAACTTGCGCTCCACCAAGCCATAGATAACCTGAGCGAACCTGAATGTCAGCGGTTGCTCTTGTTGGTTAATCATTGGCATGCCTCCATTGCCCCAGCGATGGTGCGCTTGACCCAAAATCCAACCTTTCGTATCCCCACCCAGAGCTTCCCCATTTTTGCGCCCGTCTCCCCAATCCTTGGAACTGGCATCAATGCCTCAGCACAATTGATTGAGGAGCGTCATTGAAACTCTGTTATCTGGACGCCAGTGCGTGGGTCAAACGCTACTACCAAGAGTCCGGCACCCAAGCAACCCAAGCCCTATTTGCAGAGGGCTCTATCTTGGCTTGTGCCTCCCTGGGATTCATTGAGGTCTTGGCAACCTTATCCCGCAAAGCTAAGGCGGGCCAAATCAATCCAGAGCAATTTCAGAATAAACAAAGTGAAGTCGCCGCTGACTGGGAGCAGTTTATTCAGGTGCAACTGTCTGAGGAAGTCCTGCAAGAGGCTGTAAAGCTGACCGTTGATTTAGCTTTACGGGGGGCCGATGGGATTCACCAGCCTGCACACCGTCGTGCTCGGTGCCGCCGTCATCCAGCGCTGTAGGCCATTTGCCAGAAGGCGTTTTCTAACGCCGCCACCCGCAGAAAAGCCGCTTCCGCTTGGGCCTGAATCATCCCATTGGCACTCGCCAAGCTCTGATCCGCTTGGGCCGCTAGTAAGGCCACATATTCAGTAAAGCCAGGATTGCCCCAGCGATCTGCAAATTCGTCATAGGGCGGCTCCATGGGGCCAGGCTTTTGCCAACCCTGGTTGTAGGCCAGCTCGATCGCCCAAAAAGCCGTCGCTTGCACCGGGTAAGGGGCATGGGCGAGGTTGCCCATCAAGTCACAGTAGGTTTGGCAAGTCTCTTGACGGGGCACATCCAAAGACACCTGGCGTTCAGTCGCCTTGGCCCGAAACCAAGCCAGCTCATCCTGGAGAGCCTGGAGACCCGCCAAGATCACCTCGAAATCAGAGGCCGGAGCAGCAGCCAGCACCCGCCCCACAAAGCGCGTGAAATCCACTACAAAGTGATAGTCCTGAACGAGCCAGGTATTGAACTGCTCGGGACGAATCGTGCCATCTTGGCATTGCCCCAAAAATGGATGCACCGTGGCCCGTTGCCAGGATTGAGGATGGTTTGACAGCAGGACTTGACAGGTTAGGGCCATGGTGGGGCAAGAGATAATGGAGATAGCAAAGTTAGTCTCCCGTAAATTTACCAATTAACTCCACGGCTTCCTGGCAATTCAGGGAACCCTACGGCCAGTGCTCAGTCCTCAAAATCGGTAAGAGAAGCAAAACGAAACCATGGCTTATTCCAAAAGCAGACAACGCATCGCAACCGGGATGGCCCTGTCCCTCACTGTCGGAATGTGGGCCAGTAGCATAACCCCCAGCTTGGGTGAAACGAACGCGCCGGTACCATTGGCCCAAGCCAACAATGCCTTCTCCGATATTGGAGGCCACCTATACCAGGCCGAAATTCTCCGGGCTGCCTCTCTGGGCTTCATTGCTGGTCCTGGGGACGGTACCTTCCTCCCCAACAACACCGTCACCCGTGAGCAGGCCGTATCGATTATTTTGTCCGCCACTGGGGTCACCGATGACCAATTGGTGGGTATTCCTAATCCGTTTCGAGATGTGCCCGCCAACCGTTGGAGCGTCAACAAAATTGCCTATGCGGCCAACAACAATATTGTGGCAGGCCGGGGGCCGGGGGTCTTTGACCCGACAGCCACTGTCACTCGGGCAGAGCTCATGGCCATGCTCAAAAATGTGGCGGATACCACCTTTAGTGGCCGGGCGATCGGGGCTCCCACGGCCTTTACAGATACGTCGGGCCATTGGGCTAACGACACCATCACCTACCTCTCGAGCTATTGCGGAGTGGCCACGCCCCTCAATGAGCGGGGCACCATTTTTGCCCCCAATGTGGGAGCTACCAGGGCCTTTACGGCGGCGGCGATCGTGCGCCTCTATGACTGTGGCCAAGCCACCACTTCGACCCAAGTCAACACCACGCCTCCTCAAAGCACCACGCCCCAAATCGTCTCTAGCTATCAGAGCTTTTCCCTAGCCCCTGGATTTAGCCCCGACCCCGTCACGGGCAGTGGCATCTCCGGTGGCGGCGACCCAGTGCCCAATGCCTGTGGGTTTGGGGGTGACATTAATCTGGCAGGGTCACCGGACCATATTCTGACGGTGACGCAGCCCTTCAATTACTTACGCATTAATGTCACCTCTAATGACGATGTCTCTTTTGTGATGCAGAACGCCCAGAATGGGGTGTTTACCTGTGTGGACGACTCCGACGGGACGCTGTTGCCTCAGTTTGAGGGGGCAGTAGCCGCAGGGACCTATTACCTTTGGGTAGGCGATTTTGTCGCTAACACGGGCTTTCCCTACGAGATTGCGCTCACGGAATTTTCTCCGACAGCATCGACCAATACATCAGCCACGAGTGCGTTTGCCCAAGAGCTACTGACCGCCCACAATCGGTACCGAGCAGCGGCTGGGACAAGCAATCTAACCTGGTCACCGGCGTTGGCCACAACCGCCCAGCAATGGGCAGACCAATTGGCTGCTAATGGGGGCAATTTGGCCCACAGCAATACCAATGCCGGAGAGAATCTGGCGGCAGCGGGGCCTCCCGGCAACCGTTCCCTGACGGCTTTGGTGGATCTATGGGGGGCTGAGCGACAGTTTTTCATCCCTGGGCTGCCTTTCCCAGCGGTCTCGATCACCGGCAACTGGGCCGATGTAGGCCATTACACCCAGATGATTTGGCGTAACACCACTGAGGTTGGTTGTGGCATGGCGGTCGGCGGCGGCCAGGATATTTTGGTCTGCCAGTACAACCCACCGGGGAATATCACCGGGCAGCAACCGTAAGGCGATACAGAGGGGCTGGGGGGCTGGGGGGCTAGGGG
>JAQCKL010000196.1 GCA_027592485.1 Cyanobacteriota bacterium | reverse complement strand
GATGCAGATGTTCCATCAACCACGATCCTAGCTATTAAGCCTGGATAGACCCTGGGACACTTACCAAAATTGCTTGCCTGAAAAGATTTTGACAACCTAAGCCAGGGGAAAAATAAAATTTCATTCATATTAAATAAAAACCTTTAAATATGAATCGCGGGAAAATAGGTTCTACTTTGTGACGGACATTATTTCACAAAGAAAAGAGTGGTTGATTTGGTGAGTTATTTTAAGATCTATCTAAAATCAATGCGGGGGCTAATGCTAGTTGATTCATTGCAAAATGAGCTTACGATAATTCCTCTATCAAAGGCAATAATAAAATCAATCAGCATTTATATAACTCATGAAATCCATCTGTCCCTACTTGAAATTGATGGAAAAGATGTAGACCTCCATTTTGTGGCAGTGCGATAGATGATATCTAGCTCATGTCTTTGTCAGCCACCCTTATGCAATGACGATTCTGCTGCTAGAACGATATGAGCGCAGGCTTCTGCATCAGACATAGCATCGTGATGATTAAGTTCAATCCCCAAAAAATCACAGACATTGGGCAGTTTTGTAGGACGGATATTCCAGGTTTGACGGGCCAGCTTGACGGTACAGACAAAATTTTGCGGCGGCTGGGCAATCCCATGGGCCAGACAGCAGGCATTTAAAACGCCTTTATCAAAAGAGGCATTGTGGGCCGCGATAAACTCTGCCCCGCTGAACACATCCTTGATGATCGGCCACAGCTCGCCAAAGGTCGGTTGCTCCGCCACATCACTCCACCGGATGTTGTGAACATGGGTGAATTCAAATCGCACCCTTGGGGGACGGATGAGGCAATGGAGCCGATCCACGATTTGGTTACTTTCCACCCGCACCAAACCGATCGCGCAGGCACTGTCTCGCCCCCGATCCGCCGTCTCAAAATCTAGCGCTACAAAGGTACTCATCAATCACTCTTAACTGAAACGGATGCGGCTGACTTAGCCGATTCAATGGCATGCAAGATCGCTTCCGGTGTGGCCGGGGAGGCTAAGGGCACCCAATCGGTCTCGCCAAAGGCGATCGCCGCCGCCCTCAACGCCTGCCGCACTGAAAACGCCAATAACAACGGCGGTTCCCCCACCGCCTTACTGCCATAGATAGTGCCATCTTGAGACGCCCGCGTCAGCAGATGCACATTAAACTGCTCTGGAATTTCGCTAATGGTGGGGATTTTGTAGGTGCTAGGGGCGGTGACCAAAGGGCGGCCATCGGCTGCCCACACCAGCTCCTCCATGGTCAGCCAGCCCATCCCCTGGGTAAAGGCCCCCTCGATTTGTCCCCGATCCACCAGCGGATTCAGCGACTCCCCCACATCATGGACAATATCCACCCGGCGCAGCTTAAAGGTGCCGGTAAAGCCATCCACCTCCACCTCGCTCACCGCTGCACTGTAGACAAAATAGTAAAAGGGGCGACCTTGGCCGGTTTCCTTGTCGAAATAGATATTGGGGGTGCGGTAGTAGCCCGTTGCCGAGAGACTGACCCGGCGATTATAGGCCTCCTGCACCACCGCATCAAAGCTGACCCGACAGTCGGGCTGCCCAGCGCAATAGACCCAATCGTCCGCAAACACCAGTTCCTCAGGGGCATATAGGTCCAGCATTCGAGCGGCGACGGGGCTGAGCCGCGCCTTGATGCCGTCACAGGCATCTTTAACTGCTTGACCATTCAGGTCCGAACCGCTGGAGGCCGCTGTGGCGGAGGTGTTGGGCACCTTGTCGGTGCTGGTGGGCATGATCCGAAATCGACTCAGTTTGACCCCCAGGGCGCGGGCCGCCACCTGCAACATCTTGGTATGTAGACCCTGGCCCATTTCCGTACCGCCATGGTTGAGCTGAATGCTGCCATCCAGATAAATCAAGATCAGGGCTCCGGCCTGGTTGGGGGTTTGGGAGGTAAAGGAAATGCCAAATTTAATTGGGCAGATGGACAGGCCCCGTTTGCGGTGGGGATGGGTGGCGTTAAACTGAGCGACTTCCCCCTGTCGCACCTCGAAATTAGCGGTGGTTTTCAACTCATCCCAGATCCGCTGAATCCGGTTATCCCGGACCTCCTGGCCGTAAGGGGTGGTGTTGGTCTCACCGGATCCCCGGTAAAAGTTGCGCTCCCGCACCTGGTCGGGGGGCAAACCCAGGGTGTGGGCCACCCGCTCCACGATTTCTTCCATCACAAATACTCCCTGAGGGGAGCCAAACCCTCGAAAGGCGGTATTAGAGACTTTGTGGGTTTTGACCACCCGCCCCCGCACTGCGAAATCGGGCACGTAGTAGGCATTGTCGATGCGAAGAACGGCGGCCTGCACCACTAACGGCGACAAATCGGTACTCCAGCCCCCATCGGCAAACAGATCCACATCGACGGCGGTAATCATCCCCTCGTGGGTAAAGCCCACCTGGTATTGGGCCAGGAAGCTGTGGCGCTTGCCGGTCATCGTCATGTCTTGTTGGCGGTTGAGCCGCACCCGCACCGGACGCCCAGTTTTTTGGGCGGCGATCGCTGCCGCTGCGGCCATCAGGTTGGCTTGGGTTTCTTTGCCACCGAAGCCACCCCCCATGCGGAGACAGGTGACGACCACATGGCTGCGGGGAATGTCGAGGATATGGGCGATCGCCGCTTGGGTTTCGGTGGGATGCTGGGTGCCGGCGTAAACCTGGTAGCTGCCGTCAGGGGCTGGAATCACCCAACTGGCATGGGTTTCGAGATAGAAGTGATCTTGCCCGCCCATCGTAACTTCGCCCCTGAGGCGAGTCTCGGCTTGGGCCAGAGCGGTGATGGGATCCCCCCGCTGCACGGTTTGGGTGCCGCCATGGAAGCTGTGCTGGGCGATCGCCTCGGCCAAATCCAATAACGGTTCTAGCGGTTCATACTCGATCTCTACTTGCAAGGCTCCTAACCGTGCCGCTTCCTCGGTTTCGCCCACCACCCAAGCCACCGCCTGGCCCCAATAACTCACCCGGTCGATGGGTAAGAGTTCTTCATCGGCGACGATCGAGCCGATATTGTTGACGCCGGTAATATCCGCTGCCGTCACCGTGGTGATTACCCCCGCTACCGCCGCTGCGGCTGCGACATCCATGCGCACAATCCGGGCGTGGGCATGGGGGGCCTGCACCGGCCATAGGTGCAGCATCCCCGCCAGACGTCGCTGGTCATCGGTGTAAATCGCCTGGCCGGTGACATGGCCGATGGCACTCTCGTGGCTATGGCTGGTTCCGATTCCCTTACCCATATTCCGATTCCCCATGGCGTTACGTCTGTGCAGCGATGGGAGCAGATCTCCATGCGCTTCAACTTAATTAGAAATCCCTGACCTGACTACGTTTCAGCCTTCTCCCCTCATCCCCAACCCTTCTCCATTTGGACTACCGCTTATACATATCTCGAAACTACCCAGTACTGGGCGATCCCCCGCTATCGCCGCCCCCTTAAAAAGGGGGCTATCTCAAAACCGAAATTTCAATGCCCCCCTTTTTAAGGGGGGGGATCTCAGAGCTTGTGTATAAGCAGTAGCCATTTGGGAGAAGGGAGCCGGATACAAGTCCCTCACCCTCTGGGAGAGGGATTGAGGATGAGGGCCAGAAGCTTTTGCAAATCCCTACGCCCTCCCCCGCGCCCCTACGAAGTGGACCTCAATGAGGCACTTTCATAAAAGAACTTCTCGAATAGGTTGGCGACCAGTTGACGGCGATACCCGGCGCTGGCCCGCAGATCCGACAGGGGGGTAAAGGCATTGTGCAAGGGTGACTTCACCGCCTGCACCGTTTCGGCAGTCCAGGGTTGACCGATCAACGCGGTTTCGATCGCGATCGCCCGCACCGGTGTCGCCGCCACCCCGCCATAGGCCAGACGCGCCAAGACGATGGTGTTGTGTTCGTCCAGATCAAGGGTGAAGGTCGCCGCCACAATACTGATGTCGTCGGTGCCCCGCTTACCCACCTTGTAGGACTGGCTCAGCCGTCGGGTTGCCCCAGGGGCCAGGGTCTTAGGAATCGTGATCGAGACGATCACTTCATCGGGTTGGCGCAGGGTTTGGCGATAGCCCGTGAAGAAATCGGCGATCGCCACGGTTCGCTGCCCCGCTGTGCTGGCCAAGGTCACCGTGGCATCTAGGGCCAATAACACCGGCGGCAAATCCCCAATCGGGGAGGCGGTGCCGAGATTACCGCCGAGGGTAGCCCGGTTCCGGACTTGGCGGGCCGCAAACCAATGGAGCATTTCATCCAAGGCCGGAAAGACGCCATGGAGGGTGGCTTTGATCTGGCTCAGGGGGACGGCAGCGCCAATGGTTACCTCAGTGGCGGCGGGTTGGATGCCGTGGAGTTCTTCCACCGCTTCTAGGGAAATCAAAACCGGGTACTGTTGGCGGCGATGGGTGAGTTCCAAACCTAGATCCGTGGCTCCGGCCACCAGGGTGGCCTCTGGGTGATCGGCCATTAAGGCCAACACCTGACTCAATTGGGTGGGGCGATAAAATCGCTGGCCCTGACCTTGATAATCCAGCGCTGGGAGCCCATCAGCATCGGTTTGGGCTAACCGAGCTTGCCAAGGATCCTCAGCATCCACTGGCTGCAGGCTTTGCAGGGCTCGCCGAATCGGCAAGTAGCCGGTGCAACGGCAAAGGTTGCCCTCCACAGCCAGATCATCCCGCTGACCATCGTAGTAACTGGCAAACATACTCATGATGAAGCCAGGGGTGCAGTAGCCGCATTGGGATCCCCCCAATTCCACCATCTTTGCCTGCACCGGATGCAGCCCTCCCTGGGCCACCCCTTCAACGGTGATCAGCTGGCGACCGGCCATCGCCCCCAGGGGAATCAGGCAGCTATTCATGGCTTGATATTGCCAACCCCCGTCTGCTCCCTCACCTACCACCACGATGGTGCAGGCCCCACAGTCGCCGTCGGCACAGCCCTCCTTGGTGCCGATCCGACCGCTTTGGCGTAGGTATTCCAGCAGGGTCAGGGTGGGCGAAATATTATCGAGGCTGAGGCGATCGCCGTTAATCGTCAGGGTCAAGGCGGTTTCTAGCATGGGCAAAATCTGCGATCGGGCGGGGATGATCAGAGCAAGGCGATTTCAACCAAATCGCACCTCGGGTTTTGTCAGCTACTGTATACATTGCCAGAAAAAGGCGTTTGTAGCCTGTCATACGGGATTGAGGATTACCGGGCCTGATCGCCGCACCTTATACGCAAATTAGTTCGGCACAGATGCTGATGGCAATTTCCCGAGGGTGAGGGCGCAAATCTCTAGGTGAATCGGGGCTTAGAAACGGGCTAATAGCGATTCGCGGCACTGGTTTATTGGCGGGCGATATCGCCTGAAAGGCTTACAAAGAAAGGGTTATAGCGATTTAAATTAAAGCTGTTCGTAAAGCTTGTCTAAGCTTTACAGCTAACATCACCTCTTGAGAGACCAGCACCCTTATCCCAGGCGTTAGACCTCGTTTCTATGGACAATACTTCGGACAAGAATCTGCTCCTTACATTACCTGAAATGTGGAGCCTTCGTTGCTAGAAGTATTTAAATCAGAAGTCAGCTTTCCTGCTGACTTCTGATTTAAATCGCCAGTTACTGCGATGCTTGCACTGTAAGCCTTATGACTTCGTTGACAAAACAGTCCGGGCTGTTGTAATTAATATGATTCACTGGAGAATATTGAAGTCTGTTCTACCTCAGTGATTTTGGAATTTCATAAATGAGTACTGATGGCAAAGCAAAATCCATCACCAGAGACGATAGAAGAACTTGATCTAAAAGTACAAGCTACCTTTATTCAGCAGGAGCATCGTCTTTGGCAAATCCTACAAAATTTTATACGGTATTCATCTGCTTCCGCTGATGATCCTCGCCGTAATGCTTCTCGTAGTGCTTTATTGATTAGACTTCTCATGTCATTAATCCAGCCTGCAGTTACTACAGGAGTTAGCTTCATTGCAGTTTTGGGATTGCTTCTAGCATGGCATGCCAATCAGCTTATTGAAAAGCAAAATGCGTTAATCAGTGAACAGAACACGCTAATCCAATCTCAGCTTGAAGAACAGGTATCGTTAGAAGTAAATCCTAATTTAAGTAATGGTATAGTCCAGGTAACTGACAATACCATTCCGAGCTTTGGCCAAATTGTTCAATTTCCTTGGAAAATCACCATTTCTAATAATGGTAGCCAGCAACTCTTCATAGTTGAGTATAGGGTCATGCAAGGAGACTCTTTAACGTCTTCAGCATTTTATTCAGGAATTGATGGTGGTCTATTTGACGAGGATGGTCAGTCAGTCAAGCTTCCAATTAAGCTTGATGCTGGTGAGACTAGGATCTTTCATATCCTGGTTGGCATTCCTATACCGCTAGATGTTTTCGAGTTGTTCCCGACTGATATTAATCCTTTAACAGATAGAGAGCTATCATGTGCTCTTGCTAAAGAAGGGATAGATATATTTGGAAATTCAGTGACGGATATGTCAAAAGAATTCGGCACATCAGAAATAGGATGTTCTATTTTTTATGAAAACGCTGGAAAATCCTTGCCTTTTTTCTTTGAATTTACTACGGGAAGAGGGAATAAGTTTTCGGCAATCCAGAAAAAATATGATTTAAGTCGCTAGCTCAAAATTGTTCTAATCAAGATTGCACAGAAGTATTTTGTAGCTAAGTTGAGGGGATTCTCTCAACCAGAAGTAGGCACTTGTCTCTAGAAGGGTGATGCTTAGCCAACAAGTCTTATTATGTGAAAAACTTTTTGAAAATTTTGAGCCTGATCGATAGAATCCCGTTTCTATAAGCGCTTCAGACAATATAACCCTTTAGTGAACCATTGATATCGGCATCAAAACTACTGATTGATCGCTCTTTGAATAGATACAAATTCTTAGCGGAACCAAGGATTTGCATCTATGAACAATGCTTAATAAGCCTCTGAAAGCGGTACGTCATTCTGGACCAATGCGGCTTCCAAACTATGTCGGCTTGGCTTGAGAAAAACCAGCGATCTAACTAGTTATGAAGGTCTGGAATCATCCGTATGAGCAGAGCTGTGAACGCAAAAATCCCCCAGCACCGCGATCGCGAATGGCTGGAGGATTTTGTTGCGCTGACTAAAGGCTGACAGACCTGCTCAATCCCGTTAACCAAAGCGGAGGGTCGTAAAGACAAACCGGAAGATAAAGACGGCTGCCAGAATCCAGGTGACCACAGAGACCTCATTGGCCCGACCACTCACCAGCTTGGTAAAGGGGTAGAGAATCAGACCGGCAGAGAGGCCCGCCGCGATCGAGAACCCCAGGGGAATAAAGAACATGGTGACAAAGGCGGGAATCGCTTCGGTCAGATCCCCCCAGCGAATGCTAGAGACGCTGGTCATCATCAACACCCCCACAATCAATAGGGCCGGGGCGGTGGCAAAGCCAGGGATAGCCTCAAAAATTGGCACAAACAAGAGCGCCACGAGAAACATCCCAGCCGCTACAACTGCGGTAAGGCCAGAGCGTCCCCCTTCAGCCACGCCAGAAGCCGATTCGGCAAAGGTGGTGACTGTGGAGGTGCCCATGATTGCCCCAGCAGTGGTGGCGATCGCATCCGCTGATAGGGCCTGATTGGCTCGGGGCAGTTCCCCCTTGTCATCGATATAGCCCGCCTGGGTGCCCACCCCCATCAAGGTACCGATAGTGTCGAACATATCCACAAATAGGAACACCAACAGCACCGCCAGAAAATCAATGATATTGCTGCCATTGATGCCGCCCAGACCCACAAAGGCCTGAGAGGATGTTTGAAAAGTTATTCGGTGTCAAAATCGCTACGCGAGTCGCCGCACCATGATGCGAATC
>JAQCKL010000195.1 GCA_027592485.1 Cyanobacteriota bacterium | reverse complement strand
TGCGGCGACTCGCGTAGCGATTTTGACACCGAATAACTTTTCAAACATCCTCTTAGCGTCCCTTGGGAGAATTCGGGGCAGTGTGTACCTGGGCCTGCAAAAACCGGTCTAAATCAGAAAAGGTACTGGCGTGGGTCACAATCGGCGTCTCATACCCCTTCATGGCAACGGTATACCGCTGAAACAAGTCTTCTGTGGCACCCAATTTTGTCAGGTGATCGTAAGTCGTCTCGCCAATGGCGACATCCAGCCCCAGTTGTTTGGTCGATGACTCAAATCGAAAGGCTGCATTGACCGTATCACCGAGGGCCGTATATTCGGGGCGATCGCCACTACCAGCATTGCCGACCATGGCATAGCCCGTGTTAAGCCCGGCTCCGATACGTAAGGGAAAGGGAAGCTCAAAGCGCTTATGCAGTTGACTGGTCATTTTAGCTAGGGCACTGATGGCCTGGGTGATTTGCACCATTTCTTTGGATGAAACCCCCTCTGGACCATGAATCCAGACCGCCATCACCGCATCACCAATATACTTATCCACCCAACTGCCATATTCGGTGATGATATCTCCGGCACAACGGAACCAAGTCCCAATCGATTCTGAGAGAACCTTTTCGTCAGTTTGCCGGGTCATGACCGTAAAATCACGGATATCAACCACCATCACCGAGATCAGACGGCGCATGTGGAGGGTGGCCGTAGCGGTGAAGTCCTGAGCGTGGCTTTGCTCTACTTGAGACAGGCTCGCTTCGGAAGAGGGGGCGTAGAAATTGAGCTCCGTTTGCCCAAAGGTGAGGGCGTCCCCATCATGAAGGGTCATCGGAACACTAACCCGCCGACCGTTAACAAAAGTGCCATTACGGCTGCCGAGATCAATTAAATAGAACTCCCCAGTCTCCATGCACTGGATCATGGCGTGGTTGCGGGAAATCCAGCGATCTGGCAGCACCAGGTTATTGTCATCACTGCGCCCCACCGTCCAGCAATTACTGCCCACAAGGGACAAGTGGCGATTGCCAGATTCAGTTTGCAGCACCAAGTAAGGCCCAGGGTGTCCAGTCACTACGGTTCTAAAACAGCCAGAATGGGGTTGCTCTAAAGAGCGCGAGGCATTTGAAAGAGCGATTGCTTTACAACATTAACCTTGCGCGCAGGTTGGCTTCATTATGCCAAATAAGCTAACAACCTGCGGTGTGATAGCTCACCACTCATCAAGATCCGTCGATTTTAATCGGTGTTCAAGTGGCCCACACATCGCCCTCGAAAATAGCCTGAGAAACCGTAAGCGTAGCAGAACAATCACATTAAAAATGCGCTGCCAATAAATAAGCTATCGACCAGCAGGGTACTTAACACTGCACCGCTGAAGGCCCACCAACAGGGTTGTTGAGACTTTAACGGTAGAAGGCCCACAGTGAGAAGGCCCATCCCGAGCAAGAGAGCCCGGCTAACGGCCTCAGAACTCTGGAGCACCACCACAGCCTGTCTTAGCACCACCGCGACCCAATCGGGATCCACCTGCATCGCCTGCCGCCAAAAAGGCAACAACTGCATCCAATAAACATATAAATCTGTGACGGCAGTCCCGAGGAGAGAACCGAGGTAAAAGTAGCAGCCGACCCGTCCCCATCCTCGCCACAGGCAAATGAGAACAATTGGCAATCCGATGGATTCTAGGGGAATGTGAACAAAAGGTTGCCACCGAAACCAGCCCCAATAGAGGGATCCTGCTAGCCAAGTCCAGCTAAAACCGACTAGCAAATCGCCCCAAAGGCGGCTGCTACAGCGGGACATAAGACTTAGCCCTGACATCAGCCACGTGACTGTCAGCACCAAGCTGAGCCAGGGCAGGGTGCGGACTAGGGGAGCCTGAAAAAAAACGGGGACCACCACTAAACCCACTGCTGCTAGGAACGCCTTCAAGGGCGTCGACATTTCCCCTAAACGGTTTTGCAATGAAGTGAAAAAATTCGGTGTGGTACGGGAGCTATCGGTAACGGGCACAAAAGCAGACAATGGGCTACTCAGAAATGTAATGGTTCTTAACATACCACGAGGGGCGGGAGTGGTGCATTCTTTTGTAGGGCATAGACGTGATTGGGATGACTGTGTGGCCGTTAGCACCAGCGACAATTTCTGGCGTATTTAGATTAGGAGACCCCATGGGTGAAATGTTGGCACCATGTTTCATGGTGGCGGAAGTATCGTCATCGATCTCGCTCCTGCAGGCGATTGTGATTGGTGTAGTGCAAGGGTTGACAGAATTTTTGCCGATCAGTAGTACAGCCCATGTCAAAGTAATTCCGGTGATTTTAGGCTGGGGCGATCCAGGGGTGGCGTTTACTGCGGTCATTCAACTGGGCAGCATCGCCGCCATCGTCTGGTATTTTTGGGCAGACCTCACCCAGGTTAGCGGCAACATGGTGAAAGCGATCTACCGCAAACAGTTTAATAGTCCTGATTTTCGGTTGGGCTTTGGGATCATCGTGGGCACGGTGCCGATTGTGTTCTTTGGGCTACTTATCAAAGTATTTATTCCTAACTATGACGAATCCCCCCTGCGGAGCACCGTAGCGATCGCGATCGCCTCGATTGTCATGGCCTTATTACTGGCGCTAGCGGAGCAGGTGGGCAAGCGCCAGCGGGACTTTGCCAAACTCGGCCTTTGGGACGGCATTCTAATGGGGTGTGCCCAGGCCCTAGCCTTAATCCCAGGCGTATCGAGATCGGGCTCCACCCTTACCGCTGGGTTGTTTATGGGGCTAGAACGGTCAACAGCCGCTCGTTTTTCTTTCTTGATGGGGGTGCCAGCGATTACCCTGGCGGGCCTGGTCGAGCTCCGGGGCCTGGTGACGAACCCTGCCACCGGAACGGGTTGGTTACCCCTCCTCGGCGGCTTGATTGCGGCAGTCCTCTCTTCTTATTTGGCTATTGCCTGGCTGATTCAGTTTCTGAAAACCCACAGCACTTGGGTGTTTGTTTGGTATCGCCTGGGCTTTGGCATCGCCATTCTGGCAGCGGTTTCCCTGCAGCTCATGCAGAATGTATAAGGATACCCCCGCTACTTTTTCTGCCATCTACAGTCTATGAGTGCCCTTGCGATTCGCCCGGCTTTAGTCACCCAGGTCAGACCCGATTCCATTGCTGCTGAATTGGGGTTTGAACCGGGCGATCGCTTGGTGGCCATCAACCATCAAAAGCCTCGGGATCTGATTGATTATCAGTTTCTCTGTGCCGATGACACCTTGACCTTAGAAGTGTTGGATGCCCAAGGCCAGACCCATCAGGTGGAGTTAGAGAAAGACGAGGATGAAGATCTCGGCCTTGAGTTTGAGACCGCCCTATTTGACGGATTAATTCAGTGCAATAACCGCTGTCCCTTTTGCTTTATCGATCAACAACCCCCTGGTAAACGGGAGACCCTTTATCTCAAGGACGATGATTACCGGCTCAGCTTCTTGTATGGCAGTTATTTAACCCTGACCAACCTGTCACAGCGGGAGTGGGATCGCATTGCCCAACTCCGCCTTTCCCCGTTGTATGTGTCTGTGCATGCGACCGAAGCCGCTGTTAGGACTCGACTCCTGAAAAATCCCAGGGCAGGCCAAATCCTGGAGCATCTCCAATGGTTTCAATCCCAAAGATTGCAGATCCATGCCCAAGTGGTGGTCTGCCCTGGGATTAACGATGGGGAGCATCTGCAACAGACCCTGCTCGACTTAGCCCACCTCCACGCACCTGAATCGCCTGCGGTTTTATCAGCTGCAGTGGTGCCAGTGGGGTTAACTCGGTTTCGCCCCCAGGAGGATGTTTTAACCCCAGTCACCCCTGCCAAGGCCCGTGAAGTGATTGCTCAGGTCCAGGCGCTTCAGCAGCAATTTCAAGGGCAGTTGGGTACCACCTTTGCCTGGTTGGCGGATGAGTGGTTTTTAATTGCGGGCTTGACTCCCCCCAATACGGTTGATTATGAAGACTATCCCCAGATTGGTAATGGTGTAGGGTCTATTCGTCAATTTTTGACGGACTTCGAAACGGCAGCCACAGCGCTGCCTATCAGCCGTTCCTGGTCTCGCCACTTCACCTGGGTGGTAGGCAATGCGGTTGAGCAAGCCTTTCAACCGATTTTGGCTCGGCTCAACCAAGTCGAGGGTTTAACAGTAGAGATGGCAGCCCTCAACAGCGACTACTGGGGGCAGGACATTACGGTTACCGGCCTCTTGACCGGCCATGATTTGATCCTGCATTTGCGCGATCGCCCCTTAGGTGATGGCCTTTTACTGCCTACGATCATGCTCAAGCCTCAATCCCAAACCGCTCCTGAGCATTGGTTATTTTTAGATGACATGAGTTTAGCTGAGGTCAGCCAAGTCTTAAATTGCCCAATCCAGGTCATTGACGGTGTTGAGGGATTGATTCAAACCTGCCTGGCCAACGACAGCGCCCCTAGCGTCGAGCACCATCCATAAGGGTGGTGCTACCCCGCCCCAACAGCGCCCCTGGGAATCAGGCCAAGGCTGCCATACCAACGACCAATCAGGAATTCCGTTGACAGCACCTGCCTACTTTACTAAACTGTTCAGTAAAGTAAAGTTCCTTAGGGCACTGCATATATTTTTCGTGAGCTTGCCGAGTTAGTTGTAGGATGCGTTCTCGCCATTGAGGAAAAATTGCCTTGTCTCTCCTTCAGCCCCCGCTAAAAAGGCGAGATCATCGACTTTGGACGTGCCCTCCCAGGGATGCCCGATCGCCCCGTTGGCACGCTAGCCTGTGTAGTATCGTGTAGAGGAAAAAATGTGGTTGTTACGATCGGATCACAGCTTTACAAAGTATTGGCGAATCGGTGAATAACAGTATGAGAAATGGCTACTCAGGCTTCGAGTGGTTGCGGGTTTTCCTGCCTGCAATAGTGGTTCTGCCTATCCTCAGTCAGCCAGGATTCGCTCAGATTACCCCCACCGAAGAGGCTGCAGAGACAACCGATGTTTCCCCCGAACCTCTGATCTACGAAGAGTCAGCCGGTGGCGCGCCCTCTGGGGAGCCTTTGGAGGAGCCCTTGTTAGAGCCCCTACAGGTCGATCCCCCTGACGAGCCAGCCGTGCCGCAGTCCTCTTCAACCCCTACCACGGCCAGCCCTCTGCCCACAGATAGGGTGGTGGACCCGCTTGAATATCTTGATCCTGATCCCAATCCACTGCTGCTGCAAACTCAGCCAGAGGAAGTTGAAATCATCGGCATCCAGCCCCTCACCTTAGAGGAGGTGATCGAGCTGGCCTATCGTAATAATCCAGACTTGAGGGTCGCTCTACTAGAACTTGAGCAGAGCCAGGCTGTGCTAAGGGAAGCCCGAGCCGCCCTGCTGCCCACCGTCACCCTCAGTGGCACTGTCCAGGGGCAAAACTCGCAAAGTACGTCCTTTGGAGCCACGGGCTTAACCAGTAATGAAGAAATCGCCCTCGCTACCAGCGGCCAACTCAATGTCACCTATAACGTCTATAGCTCTGGCCAGAGGGACGCGACGATTCGCACCGCAGAGGAGCAGGTCCGCCTCAGCGAACTAGAGGTGGAGCGTCGCCAAGAAGTGCTGCGTCTCAATACGATCAACGAATACTATGATCTGCAGCGGTCTACCGAACAAATTCGCATCAGCCAAGCCTTTTTAAGTGAGGCCGAACGGAACCTGAGGGACACCCAACTGCGGGAAGAAGTTGGCGTTGGCACCCGCTTTGATGTCTTGCGAGCAGAGGTGCAAACCGCGAATGCCAGACAACAGCTTCGGCAAGCGGAAAGCGATCGCCAAACCACCCAGCGGACCCTAGCTCGGCGGCTGAATTTGCCGCCGTCTTTAGATGTGATCCCCGTCCCAGTGGACATTGCCGGGAGCTGGCCCCTTGGCCTAGAGGACAGCATCGTGCTGGCCTACCAAAACCGAGCTGAACTCGAACAGCAGTTAGTGCAGCGAGAAATTGGCGAACAGCAGCGTCGCATTGCCCTATCTGCCCTAGGCCCTCAAGTCGATCTGTTTGCGACCTATGGCGTTCAGGATGTTTCCACCCAAAACAATCGATTTACTGATACTTACAGCGTCGGTGCTCAAGTGTCATGGACGTTGTTTGAAGGGGGGGCTGCCGCCGCGCGGGCACAACAGCGGGAGTTAGATATCGCGATCGCCGATCGTCAGTTTGAAGAAACTCGCAACGGCATTCGCTTAGATGTTGAGCAGTCTTATTTTTCCTTGCAGGCCAACCGGGACAATATCGACACCGCTGAATTAGCGGTGGAACAAGCAGAGGAGGCGTTGCGGCTCGCCATTTTAAGGTTCGAGGCAGGGGTGGGGACTCAACTCGATGTGATCAGTGCCCAAGCGGATTTAACCGAGGCGGAGGTCAATCTCGTGGACGCCAAAATTGGCTACAACCGCGCCCTTGCGGCCCTAGAGCGAGCAACGAGTAACTTGCCAGAGCGATATTACGAGGCTCTGCCCTATTAAGGGGGTTGCCAGCAGGCAAGCTACCCGCTCTGATGCTCCCCCGCGCCCTGCTCCCTTGCTCTCCAGCGGATTACCAGTCGCCTACCGCCGCGCTCCTCCCTTAGGATTCGTGTTTTTCGTAGGCGGCCACAATTCGTTGCACCAATGGATGCCGGACTACATCGGCTTGGGTCAGCTTGCAAAATGCGATGCCTTCTACCTGGGCTAAAACTTGCTCGGCCACTGCTAGCCCGGACCTTTGCTGGGGACCTAAGTCAGTTTGGGTGACGTCGCCAGTCACCACCATCCGAGACTGAAATCCGAGCCGCGTCAGGACCATCTTCATCTGGGCAGGGGTTGTATTCTGGGCTTCATCAAGAATGACAAAGGCCTTATTTAAGGTGCGCCCTCGCATGTAGGCCAGAGGGGCTACCTCAATTACCCCCCGCTCCATCAAATTGGCCACTTTTTCTGGCTCGATCAGCTCATGGAGGGCATCGTAAAGGGGACGCAGATAAGGATCCACCTTTTGCTGTAAATCCCCTGGCAAAAACCCCAACCGTTCACCGGCCTCAACCGCTGGTCGAGTTAAGATCAACCGTTCATAGTCTCCCTTGAGCAGGGCTTGGACCCCAACCATGGCGGCTAAAAAAGTTTTGCCTGTACCTGCCGGGCCAATGCAAAAAATTAAGTCAGATCGGTTCAACGCTTGAACGTATTGGCGTTGATGAAAAGTTTTTGCCCTAACTGTCACACCGGCACGCGTACGGGTGACCACCTCACTATGCAAGGCTTGGAGCTCGTCCAGGCGTTTTGTGTCAATGGCTTGGCGGGCTGTGAGGATGTCGGCTCGGCTCACAGTCTGCCCTTGTCCCCAAATGGGTTCTAAGGCACCCACGAGGCGACGACTCAAGTCGGTTGCTTCCTCAGTGCCTGAGATGCGCAGTGATTGTCCCCGAAGCACTAAGGTTGCACCCGTTTGCTGAGACAACAGCTTCAGATTTTCCTCGTGATAACCCGATAGCGCGATCGCACCATCAGCGGTAGTTAAGTCCAGATGGATTGTCTGCTGCATCCAGTACTGTTGCCTTAACCCTCTTTACGCTGGGGTCGCGGTGCAGGGGGGCGCGGTCGATCTCGACGCCCCCTGGGATGCCCATCGGATGAGCGGCGCTGAGAAGAGGCGTCGCCATCACTGGCTCGAGTTTCACCGTAAATATCTAAATGGGCAACTTGCTGATGCAATTGGGCAGTCGCCTTCAAGACGGTACGCACGGCTTGAATATTGCGTCCTCCGCGCCCAAACACTCTGCCGCGATCTTCCTCAGCAAAGGCAACACGGATCAAGGTTTTAGGGGGTTTCCCGAGAACCTCGCAATTAACCCGCAAAGCATCTGGT
>JAQCKL010000194.1 GCA_027592485.1 Cyanobacteriota bacterium | reverse complement strand
TCGCATCATGGTGCGGCGACTCGCGTAGCGATTTTGACACCGAATAACTTTTCAAACATCCTCTTAAGGCCGTACATTGGCCTCAATTACATCTGGGTCACCGAGGGTGGTCAGCGTTAATACCTGGGGGGGGGTGGCATCTGGGGGGTAGATCAGCTCCACTTCCACTAGCCGCCGCACCCCCGCCGGTATGCGGAATTGCAACAGGGGCTCCCCTTCCTGGCCTCGGCGCTGTACCACATGGATATCCCGCGTTTGCATCAGACCCAGGCCATTGGGATAACGAACACGCACGGTCCCTCGGAAAAAGATCCGATCATCAGGGGGATTCCGAAACCGTAGCCCCGCAGTCAGCGCTTCATCCTGAAGGGGGGTTTGTAGCTTAATTACCACTGTTTGAGAAACATCGGTCGGATTATATAAGGGGAAAGAAACCGCATAGTGAATCCCATAATTGCCATGGGCTCGGTAAGCCGTATCACCATAACGGGCCAGCATGGGCGCACTTTGGATTTGGCCAGTGCCTAGGGTGTTGTGGTCTACGGTACTCAGTACATAGGAAAAAGCCTGTCCCACCGCTGGAATCGTCAGACGGGTGTCATTGGGACCATCGGTCGCCAAAGCCCGCCACTGCGAACCTTGGGCAACCCCAGCGACCCGACCATAATAAAACCGACCAAAACCATAGGTGTCGGGGTTGGTGGGGGCAATATCTCGGGGACCGGCTAGCCCTTTTGTGGTCAATAAGGTGAGCCATTCTCTGAGGGTGGGTGCCCGCTCCTCACCGCTACTACTCCGGGGCGCATACATCGCCAGGTTCGCCACATAAACAGGACCACTACTGTTGAGATAAAGCAGGGCCGAGCGACCATTACTGGGTAAAGGCTGATTAGCCGTAGCTAGGTTTATTGGGGCCGCATCTGTAGAGGCGACGACTAAACTATTGGCTTGGATGGTTTCCCCTGGTAGGGGAAGCCCTGGGGGCAACGTCGCATCGATGGGAATCGATAGCCGCCGTAGGGGAATCGGCGCATTCATCAGTAGGTAGGCTTGGCGGGAGGGAATAGTCACCACCCCTGGCCACTGTGCTTGGTTCCGCCCTTGCAGCACGTCGGTAACGGTGCGACTGCCAGGTCCCGCAAAGACTTGACCGCTGGGGTTAGCCACGTAAGCGGGCAAATCCCGAAAGGGGGCTTCTTGGCTGAGGTAACTGACCCCTTGCAAGACCTGTAAATTGACCGGTTCATCGGTGGGATTGTAGACCACAGTGCCCATGAATAGGGTGCGGCGATCGCCCGCATGCAAACCTCGGGCCACATGGTGGGCAAAGATATCGAAGCGACCCTCAAAGGCAAAATCAAGGTGAGCCTCGCCCACCGCCATACCATCAGGGGAAAAGGTGGAGAGTAGAATCCCCTCTTCTTGAACCAGTTCGGGGCTATTGCTGTTGAACACGGGGATCGTGTCTAAGCTGCCCGGCAATGGGCGAATCTCTTGATAGTGGACAACTACTGCCTGTTGCTCCGCTAGCCGCTCCGCTTCCGTTAGGGCAAGCTTATCCACTAATGGTGGGGCTTGAGGGGCTTGGGCCGGAAAGGGGGCGGTGGCCACGGCAGCCACCATCGGCATTAAGGACAACCAGGCAAAGGCAGTTAACATCTATGAGTCAAAAACGTAAACAGTAACCGAGTAGAGCACAACAGAACCGAAGGCGTGAATGATGGCAAGGCTCTTAGCGACGGATTATGATCGCCAACCGACATAGCTTGATGATGGGGAGTTGGAGTGGATAGAGGTCAGGATATCAGCAATGCCTCCAATCTTGATTAGAGTGGCCTGGATGAGCATGAACTGGTTTCGATTTAGCCAACGCTGGACCAAAACTTAGCCCATATTAATATTAAATTTGATTGCCTTTAACCTTAGAACGACCCATGACAGCCCAGATTCCTTACCCACAGAGGTTTTCGACCCAGATCCCACTTTATGGATAATACCCAGGGGCGAGGGTAGATCGGATGGTGGCCCTTGATTGTTCCCGCCGTTCAGCACGCCGTTAGGGCTGTTGGGTTGGGTGGAATCGTTCTAGGCGCTACGGGGGATCGGTCAGGCTCAGTAGCTGGAGCAGGGCCATTGGGGCATTCACTAGTTGAGGGTTCGGGATATAGATGTCTAAAGAAATAGCCAAAACCGCTGGCCTAAATACCTTTGGTGGTGTATTCACGCCATCAATTTTGACCATTTTGGGGGTGATTATGTACCTCCGGTTTGGTTGGGTCGTGGGTCATGTGGGCCTATGGGGCACGTTGACCATTGTCACGCTGTCTACCACCATTACCTTTCTAACCGGACTGTCCATTTCCGCCATCTCAACGGATCAGGTGGTGAAAGGGGGGGGGGCCTACTACATGATCAGTCGCTCCCTAGGCATTGAACCCGGCGGGGCGGTGGGGATTCCATTATTTTTTGCCCAGGCCCTATCGGTGGCCCTATATACCTTGGGATTTGCCGAGAGTGTGGTGGCGGTCTTTCCTCAACTCAATCAAACTCTGGTGGCCCTAATTACGACGATTTTGGTGACGCTACTGGCCCTCAAGTCAGCGGAGATCGCCATTCGCGCCCAGTATTTCATTATGGCCGCGATCGCCCTATCACTGATTTCCCTTGCCTTTGGACACCCCGTAGAACCCAGCAACCTTCCCCCACCCGAGGTCCCAGGATCAGTCAGCTTCTGGGCGGTACTAGCGGTATTTTTCCCAGCGGTGACCGGAATTATGGCTGGGGTGAGTATGTCCGGAGATTTGAAGGAGCCGACCCGGGCGATCCCCATCGGCACCCTGGCGGCGATTGTCACTGGCTATGTCATCTACATGGCCATTCCCCTGATGCTCTACTGGCGGGCTGATGCGGCGACATTGATTGCGGATCCGTTAGTGATGCGTCGCATAGCGGTTTGGGGCGATGCGATCGTGCTGGGGGTTTGGGGGGCGACCCTCTCCAGTGCCCTCGGCAGTATTCTGGGAGCCCCGAGAGTACTGCAAGCCCTAGCCCGAGACGGCATCTTGCCTCCCTCGTTGCGTTGGATGGGTAAGGGCAATGGTCCTAACGATGAACCCCGTCTGGGTACCCTTTTCACCCTAGGCATTGCTCTGGTGGCAGTTTCGGTCGGGGATCTAAACCTGATTGCCCCGGTTCTAACCATGTTTTTTTTGACCACCTACATGGTGTTGAATGTGGTCGCTGGGGTAGAGGGATTTCTGGCCAGCCCCTCCTTTCGACCCACCTTCAAAGTGCATTGGGGTTTTTCTCTGCTGGGTGCCTTAGCCTGTGTCGCGATCATGTTTTTGATCAATGCCGTGGCAACGGTAATGGCGGCGTTGATTGTCCTAGGCATCTATCTTTGGCTAGAGCAGCAGGAAATTAAAAGCGCCTGGGGCGATGTGCGCCAAGGGGTGTGGATGACCCTGCTGCGGACAGCACTGCTGAATATCGGTAGCTCCCTAGACTCAAAAAATTGGCGGCCCCACCTGTTGGTGTTCTCGGGAGCCCCCACCAAGCGCTGGCATTTGATTGCCCTCGCCCATACCTTGACCCACCAACGGGGGCTGTTTACGGTCGCTAGTGTCTTACCCTCGGGCAGTCGAGATGTGGCCCGTCAAGACTCCATGGAGAGCATCCTGCAGGATTATCTCGAACGCCAAGGCATTCAGGCCTTTGTACGGTTGGTGACGGCTCCTGATCCCTTTGCGGGGATGACTCAGCTGATGGAGGCCTATGGCATGGGGCCACTGATGCCCAACACAATTTTGTTGGGGGATGCCGAAAAACCCGAGAATCGCGATCGCTTTTGCCAGATGGTGATCCAATGTCACCAAGCCAAACGCAATGTCTTGATTTTGCGGAGCGACCCAGACACCTTTACCCGCATTCAACGCCGCCCAGCCCAGAATCGTCGCATTGATGTGTGGTGGGGGGGCTTGCAGGCCAATGGCGGGCTGATGTTGATTTTGGCCTACTTACTGCGCACCAGTATGGATTGGCGGGGGTCCGAGATTTGCCTAAAACTGGTCGTACCTGACCCTGCTGCGGCCACCGCTGCCGAGGAAAACCTTGACCGGCTCACCGAAAGCCTACGGATTGGGGCCAGTTCACAGATTATTGTGGCGGATGGTCGCCCCTTTAACGAAATTCTGAGGATATCGTCTCAAATGGCTGACTTGGTTTTCCTGGGACTGGCTGCCCCCAAAAGCGCCGAGGCGTTTGGGACGTACTACGAAGAGTTGCAAAAACAGAGCAGTCCCCTACCCAGCACCATTTTTGTCATGGCCTCCGAGGATCTAGCCTTTGCAGAGGTGCTGAAAAAAGACTAGGGAGCCACAACCAAAACGCAACCCACACCGACAAACCCGTAAGCCATGGTTGGGAAAGCATGGCTGGGGTGGTCTATGGCGTACCCAGGGGGATAAGGGCCATCCAGGTTAAGGGTAGCTCAGGGACAACAAACGCCGTCTTTGAGCCTTTGTAGACGGGCCTTAACGCAGCTTTTGCTTGATAAAAGCCAAGATCTTGGCGGTTTGACCTTTGAGCTGGGCGACCTCTGCTTCTAGTCTGGCGACTTTCTGCTGCAGGGCAGCGATTTCGCCAGCACCTGCCGCCGCCGTAGCAGTACTGGTCACAGCAGCCATGGGTCGGGGCTTGCGGGCCTTGACCATAGCCCCCTTAATCGCTTCGATCAGCTCTTTTTGCTCAAAGGGCTTTTGGATAAACTCAAAAAATTCGAAGGGTTCAGAGATCTTTTCGGTGACCTCTTCCTTGCGACCCGACATCAGCACTAGGGGAATGCTCTGGAAATCGGGACTGGCTTGGACAGCTTGGAACACTTCCCAGCCACTCATACGAGGCAGCAAAAAATCCAGCATAATCAAGTTGGGGTGCTGGGAACGAATGGCATCCATTCCTTCAACCCCATCCTTGGCTTCAATCACTTCAAAGTTGCCCTGGGGAAGCATATCTCGCACCCGCATCCGAATGACACGGCTGTCGTCGATAACCAGGATTTTGTGTGATGCCACAGTGAACTCCTACGGTGATAGCAATGGAAGGGAATAACTCTCGGCAAGGATACCCAAAATCCGATTTTGAAGCCCAGCGATCGCCGACTGAGTGGGATAGCCCATTCATAGAATAACCGCTGTAAGGCAAATGGTAACTGAGTTTCACCCCAGTGAAATAGTACCCCAAAGGAATTCTTGCCCAGAACGCCTTTGGGAGGCTATTTGCAAAGTCCTCCACCCTTGATTGAGCTACAGGGATTACCCAGAACAAGCAACGATGGCATCAAGGGTTTAGCCTATGTGCCGATTTCCAGTCGTATCGAATACCGGAACACCCTCTTTTCAAACAGCCTCTGGGGTTGGTTTTGCTGCCTGCGCCTTGCCGAGAGTTGCACCCCCTTAGCGAATAATATTGAAGTCCTTAATGCCGTTAAAGTTGGTGGCGCGGGCCTGGCGACGCGTAAACTCGCTGACGGTGGGGTTGCCATCTACCGTAATCACTCCGCTGGCCTGCTGCCAGAGGTCACGGGGAGCCGGAGAGATTTTATATTGCCGTTCCCCTGTCTTTAGAACGTGGTACCAGGTAGTTTCCTGACATTGATCACACCAGAAGCACTCTAGCCATTCCCCATCGAGGGAAACGGTGGTAGCTGTGGCAAACAGCAGCAGGGCGGTACGGCGACCGACTCCCCGTTCCCTCAGATGCTGAGCTGATTCAGCGTAGAGGCGATGCTTGCGGCTGACGCTATCTAGGTGACAGCCATGTTCGGGACAATAGATTGCGCGCCGTTTGGAGCGATTGCGGTTGCGATCGCAGCGTCTCTGCACCATGGGCTTTCTACCGGAAGTAAATGGTCAACAGATATAGCAGTTGCCAGTCCGGCCAGGACAAAAAGGCGAGCCGCTTTGCTGCTGCACAAAGCATCAGACGGATACTCAGTGTCCTAAACCAAGTGGCCAAAGCTAAATATAACAATAATAGATTCCCCCTAGGGGACAAACTTTTACCCTTGCAGCGCCTCATTCTAAATTTTCCGCGCCAGCTTTGGTTACTCAGCTTCTGAAGGTAAGCTCTGCCCAGCAGTCGCAAGGCTCTCCAGCCGACAGATGAATCTAGCGGAAGATACGGCGTTGTTGAGTCAGCGCCTAACAGGTAGATTTGACCATCCTAGAGCTGTGTAGAATCTGTTGCGGCTCAAACTGCCGAGATTCCATGTGCCGATGCTGGAATTAAAACTTCCAACTGGCTGAAGAATGCGTCCAGGACTTGAAGAAAGGCGCAATTGCCTAGCAGGTGGCGATCTCATCAGAGAAAATGATGCCCACAGCAATCGCGACCAAAATACATTGCTGGCTAAAGCGATCGCTGGTCCGGTCAATTAAATCTGGATCTCGCACAGCAGCGGAATACAGCCTGAGTCACCCCCGACGGGTCTGGTCTCGAGATCAAATTATTGATGCAGCAGGGGCGGTTTGCTGAGATGGAGTGGAGCGATCGGATTGCACCACCTTACCCTGATGATTGCCATTGATAATGCCAACGCCGATCCGGCTACAGGCTGAATTTTTGAGGCAGAAGACAACCTTGATGGCCATAATACTCTCAGGATCAGCTAATGCTTCGATGGTGTCTTGTAGGGTTTCCAGTAAGGCGCTGAGGTCATCATCTACGGCGTCAGCTAAAAGGTCATCTGCATCCGTAAATACGAGCAGATATTGCTGATAATGATCCTCGTCTTGCCATAAACGCTCTTGGAAGCTATCACTAAAAGCAGACCAGTTCCGTCCAAAATAGGAAGGAAATTTCAACTTACCATACACTTCCTCCATGAAGTCTGGGCAAGTCCGTGATTTTTTGCCGCTGAGCAACACCCTTTTGCAGTTAGGTTTATCTAACTCCCCCAGCAATCCTGCAGCGCTGGCAACGGCTTCATCTACTAAGAAAAAATCTGCTTTGGCACTATAGATCTCGTCAAATAGTGTTTCTTTGATGTCACTGGTATTACGCATACATCCCCCTCCTTCAGTGCTTTCAGTCGGCAAGGATCAATCGGTGCGGCACCGGTCAAGTTAATTCTTCAAAGGAGCCAACGGCGTAGTGCCCGCCTGTAAACCAAACGCGACCATCACTACCCACGACGATGCGCTCCGCATCTCGACCACCCGTTTTTGTGACCTCATCATAGGGAACCCCATCCCAAGCATTGGCATCATATTCCATGAATGTTAAGGCATTCACGACAGTGGCATCTTCACCCGCATCAATGAGTTGCTCCTTAATCTCTCGGCCACCATGCTTACCTCGTTTGCGATCGCCTGCTTTTTTGACTTTAGACTTACACAGAGGCGGGATTTTAATCGCTTCTGCTTTGTTTGCAGGCTTAACCATTTGGATGGGGGCATTCGCAAGGGTTACCTTGGCCGTCGCCGTAGATTCGCCCTGTACGGACATTGCTGGACTGAGAGCGACGGGGGCAGCCAACACCGAATTCTGTAAGGCGGCAGCCTTGGCCCCCATCAGGTCAGCTTCTCGCTCTAACCGATGATCATCGTTAATCGGTAGTTTAGCCTGTACCGTCGGCTTGACCCGTCCCTGCATCTGCTGCACCACATGCCAACCTTCATGGGGCAAGTGCTGCTCTTGACTGGGGCCGATGTGAATATCTTGCCCTTGCGTGTAGGCCAAGGCATTGATTTGAGCTGGTTCGGAGGAGTTGTAATGGACTTGTACCCCCGACAAATCAACGGCCCCCAACTGTTCTATAGCAGTCGCCAATTGCATTAAGACATAAGCTAGAAGCATTTCCCATCTCCGGTGAGTGCCATGC
>JAQCKL010000193.1 GCA_027592485.1 Cyanobacteriota bacterium | reverse complement strand
GGGGCGATCAGCAGAGGGCGAGCACAGGACCCGCCCCTGCCCCGATACAATGACTGAGCAGTGTTTATAACTGGGTTCAGCACTATCGATGGCCCCGATCGCAACCCATTCCTTCCCCACCATTCAGTTGCTCAAGACCCCCACCCGCGATAGTTGGGTGTCAGAGGCGTTAGCGGATCTGGATACCGTTTTGCTAGATCACTCCCATTGCGAACGCAAGGCGGCGGGGGTAGCCATGAACCTGATGTTTCGCTATCCCTCCAGCGAAAAGTTGGTCTATGCCCTTACCGAAATCGCCCAAGAAGAACTCAGCCACTTTGCCCAGGTGAATCAGTGGCTGGCCCAGCGGGGCGTGCCCTTACGGCCATTGCCCGCGCCCCCCTACGGAGCCGGTTTAAGTCGCCAGGTGCGTAAGCAAGAACCGGAGCGAATGCTGGACTCTTTGTTGGTGGCGGCATTGATCGAAGCCCGCAGCCATGAGCGGTTGGGCTTATTGGCCAACCATTGTGCCGACGCCAAACTGGCGGGGTTTTATCGCAGCCTGATGGCCTCCGAAGCCCGTCACTATGGCATTTACTGGGTGTTGGCCACCACCTATTTTGATCGTGATATCGTTTCCCCGCGCCTGGAGGCGTTGGCCCAGGTGGAAGGCGATCTCCTCGCCATCCCCTATCCCGAACCTCGTATCCACAGCTGATCCGGAACCCGATGGGTCTGAGTTTGATGAACCCACTGATAGGTCCTGGGATGGAGGCGATAGTTGAGATGGCGGCCCTCAATCACCAATTCGCCTAAAGCCTTGCGCACATAGAGTTTGACAGCTTCGCTGCGCCCAACTTCCTGGCGGGGATACCTTGGCAGCGGAGCATTCTGGGGCAGGCCGTTCTGGGGCAGGATGGTTTGCCTTGGGCTGCTCTACGGGAGGGGATCGTCTAGATGTATTTTGCCGGCCTTTCCCTACGATGGCTGCCGAGAGACCGTTGCATCCCTGCTTCAGGAACGCCTAGGCAGAGGTTGCTCTGATCCCGGTGTCTGCCTGGGCCAAAGGCCGCAAACTCTGAACCCGTAATAGGTCGCCGTAGGATAGCGTCCCTTGGCCCTCCAGAGTAGCCATCGCTTCTAGGGCGGCAAGCAGGTGGTGGGCGGCTTCTGCTTCGGTGTAGCCCCGCCGTTTCGCCACATTCAGGGCAGCGCGATCAGCGGCAATCAGGGCTTGGGTGCCAGTGCCCGATCGCCAGATTTGAGTGGCGGCGATCGCGGTCAGTCCACTCGCCGCTAACAGCCCCACCACATCCCCCTGAACCAGCTCCACCAGGGTGGCGATCGCCCCTGCCACAGCCGCCCCTTGATACAGCTCGGGTTTAACCAGCTGCACCGAGGTCAGCCAACAAACCGCGTGCAAAAAGACCAAATCCCGCTGGGGCAACGTCAGATCCTGCCACAGGGTCGGATTGAGGGTAATGGAATGACTTTGCTTCCAGGGTCGGGGAAAGGGGGCCTTAATCAGGGTCGGTTGACGCGGATCAAGCAGTAGGCGCACAGTCATGCGCCCCGAAGCGGGCATTAAGTCCTGTAATCGAGTGATTTCGGCATTCGTGTCCATCACCCACTCGCCTTAAACGCAACGCTTCTTTGAGCTTACTGGATGGATGGCCATCGCTCGTTCCTCTTTACCCCTCAACGGCGACAAAACTGCTCTACACAACGGGCAAACATCTCTACACCGGTGGATAACGCCGCTTCGTCAAAGTCAAAGCGGGGATGGTGGTGGGGATAGGCCAAGCCGCGCTCTGCATTCGCGGCCCCCAAGAAGAAATAGCACCCTGGCACCGACTCCAAGAAAAAAGCCATGTCTTCCCCCCCCATGGTCTGGCATTCCGGGGTGACCCCAGCGGGGGTTTCGCTCACCGACAAAGCTATCGATCGCACCAATTCCGTAATGTCAGGATCATTCACCAGCGGCGGGTAGAGAGGCCGGTAGTCAAGGCGATAGGTGGCCCCATGGCTCTGGCAAATCCCGCCAATCACCTGCTCTAACCGCTGGTTGAAAAAGTCTTTGTAGTCCGGGTCAAAGTAACGGACGGTGCCGCTCATGTGGGCGCTATCGGCAATCACATTCAGGGCCGTACCGGCATTCAGTTGACCAATGGTGACCACCGCCGACTTGAGCGGATCGACATTGCGGGACACGATGGTTTGAATGGCGTTGATGACTTGAGCCGCCACCACGATCGAGTCCACCGTTTGGTGGGGAATGGCTCCATGGCCCCCCTTCCCTTGAATGCTGCAATGGAAAAGTTCGGTGGCAGCCATCATCGGGCCAGTGCGGACCCCCAGGGTGCCGAGGGGCAGGTTGTTCCAAAGATGCAGACCAATGACGGCATCGACCTTGGGGTTGTCGAGGACGCCCGCTTCGATCATCGGCTTAGCTCCACCCGGCCCTTCTTCCGCCGGTTGAAAAAAGAATTTGACTGTCCCCGCAAAGCTATCTCGATGATTCGCCAGATAGTAGGCCGTCCCGAGGGCGATCGCCACATGGCCATCATGGCCACAAGCATGCATCTTGCCATCTGTCTGGGAGCGATAGTCAACGTCGTTGAGCTCTTGAATGGGCAAAGCATCCATATCAGCGCGAATCCCGAGCACTGGGCCGGGTCGATTACCGTGAACTACGGCCACCACACCGGTTTTAGCCACACCGGTTTGATGCTCGATACCCCATTTCGTCAACTTCTGACTAATGAATTGGGCCGTTTGGATCTCTTGAAATCCGAGCTCGGGGCGTTGGTGGATCTGCCGCCGCCAGGTCGAAAGCTGAGGCTGTAGGGTGCGAATACCCAACCGCACCCCAGACACCTGAGCGTTGAGTGTCGGGAATATTGTCGAAACCATGATCTGTAAACGTTTACTAAAGAGAGCTATTTTGGCGCTTGTTAAAGCAAAACCTGGACAGACCTAGCTTGGGCAGAGTCTTTAGAGGAGATAGAGTAGCCGCCAGTCCGGTTAGGAAAAGGCGACGAGCCTGATTTGCTGCGGCGTCAAGCATCAGACAGACACTCGATGTCCGAAGCAAAGTGACCAAAGCTATCTTTAAAACCTCAATCCCAAAACCATCACATCGACACCCTGGCTCAGTTCCCTAACCTGAAAGGGAAGAATTCCCCTTCAGGGCAGGTGAAACCTTAGGGATCATTATCAGATGTATGCCCTGAGGTGTGTGTGATCTTTGTCCCTACCCATGTAAATATTCTCTAAAGTTCCCGTATTTCCCCGGATGACACCTTTGTGTAGCCTAATTTACCGAATACCTTGAGTTGAGGACCATAGGCAGTCTAGGTCTAGGCCTGCCGCCGCCGCCGCCAGTTGGCTGAGATCGCGGGGCTTGGCCAACCAGGGCAGAACCCCGAGCACTGGGATCTGGGTTAACGCTGTAATCAGAGGAACTGGAGCCCAATCCACTTGCCGGTCACTGGCTTCAGGGCTAACACAATTGAGGACGATACCCCGCACCGCTAGTCGATGCTGCCGGGCTAGGGCGATGTTGGCAACCGCTTGGCCAATCGCCCCCAACTTCACCGGAACCACCAGCACAATCGGCAATTGCCAGGCCGCGGCCCAATCGGCCACCGTCCATTCATGGGTGACGGGAGAGCCCAGCCCCCCCAGAGCTTCGATCAATACCCACTGCCGCTGCTCCAGCAATTTTGACAAGCCTGTCCAAATCGGGGCTAGGTCAATGGTGCGCCCTTCGCGGTCTGCGGCTAGGGGTGGGGCTAGAGGGGCCTCAAATTGCAGCGGCGTGATTTCTTTAGGGGTTTGGTCTAGATCAAATAGGTCGGTATAAAGTTCGCGATCGCCTATCCCAGTTTGCATCGGTTTCATTAACCCTAAACTGTTGCGGGCATGATGCCGCTGCCAGTAGGCCACCAAAGCACTGGTCAGCACTGTTTTACCCACATCGGTATCGGTGCCGGTAATCATTAATCCGTTCGCGATCGGGGGGGCCATTAATTTCGCACCCCAATACTCAGGGTGAATTCTGCATTTTCATCAGAGATGACATCAATGGCATAGTCGCCCCCTAAAGGCACCTGTCCTTCCCAAAAGCGCACCCGCGAGGCTCCCGACACGGTTTCGCCGCTGGGGAGGGTGATGGCCAATAACACCGGACCGGAGGCATCCTCAACATTGGCACTGAGCACCTGTCCCTGCTGCAGATTCACGACATAGCGTTGGATTTGGCCAGGTCCAACCCCGTTAGCGACCAGCAGGCTGTCTTGCCCCTGGGGAATGCGGACCCGCTGCTCGGAGATACTGGGCTGGACCGGAGGCGTTTCCTCCGTAGGAGGATCAGGGGTTTCTTCGGGATCAGGGGTTTCAGGGGCTGCCCCCTCTAGGGCCACGGTGAGCTTATAGTTACTGTCCGTTAGTCCCTGCACCGGACTCAGTTGGATCACATATTGCCCCGTGAACTCTAAGGGACCTGTCCACCCCAACACCCGACTGGCTTGACCATTGGCGGGATTACCATTGGGGGACAAAACCGTCAGCAGCACTCCCTCACCGGACAGTTGAGCCCTGAGGCTTTGCCCTTGCTGGCCTTGCAACTGATAATTCACCGTTTCGTTACTGCGCAGACTCCCTTCCAGCTCAATGCTTTCCCCCTCACCAACCGTAATTTGCTGGCTATAGGCCACCGGCTCCACAGCGGTCGTGGGGGTCGGTGTGGGCGCAGCCGTCGTGTTGGGGGAAGGGTTGATGGTGATACTCGGAGAAGGGGTCGTGGTCGGTTCTGGCCCCGCATTATTCAAGGCATTGACCACACCCCAACCGCCAATCCCAGCCACCAGAGCCAAGCCAATCCCCATGGCACTAACCGCCCAAGGATTTTCCCAAACTGATCCCTCCTCTGCCGCTGGGGTCGGTGCCACCGCATGGGTCACTCTGGCCCCCGGCCCGACGCCGACCGTAGGTTGATAGGCACGGCCCACGGCAACGGTGCGGATTTGGGAGGGGGGTGAGCCGGATGCTGAAGTCTGGGGAATGGTCGGGGATAGCGTTGGTGGACTGCCTATCCCAGCCGTGGGGCCTCCCAGGGTGGCCGATGAGCCCAGGGCTTGGGCCATCTCACTGACGGACTGGAAGCGATCGCCCGGTCGATAACTGAGGGCTTTGTCCAAGACCTGAGCCAGGGCTGGGCTCACCGTGGCGTACTGCTGCCAGTGCCAGCTCAAGTTGACATCATCAAACAGGGCACGGGGCTCCTGCCCGGTTAACAGCACCACCGCTGTCACCGCTAGGGCATAGAGGTCGCTACTGGGATAAGCCCGTCCCGATTGGATTTGTTCGCTGGGGGCGTAGCCAATCTTGCCCACGGTGGTGGCAGGCAGGGTGGTCTCTGGGAGCTGGATGCGGGTCACAACCTCTTTGACTACCCCAAAATCGATCAGTACCGGCAGGCGATCGCCATTGCGCAGCATGATGTTATCGGGACTGATATCGCGGTGAATGATGCCTTTGGCATGGATGTGGGCGAGTACCGGCAGAATCTGTTGCAAAAACTGACGGATTTCTGACTCACTAAAGGGATTGCCTTGGGCGCGCCGTTGACTGAGCAGATCCCGGTAGGTGACGCCATCCACATAGTCTTGAACTAAAAACAGCCGCTGCTCGACCTCAAAAATCGCCCTGAACTGGGGAATTTGAGGATGCTGAATCTGATAGAGAATCGCCGCTTCCCGCTGGAATAGCTCCGTCGCCTTACTAGAGAAATGGTCCTCCCCCTGCTGGGGCACAAATTCTTTCAGCGCACAACGCTCTTTGAAGCGGCCCTGATCTTCAGCTAAATAGGTGCGACCAAACCCCCCTTGGCCCAGAAGCTGGACAATGCGGTAGCGATTTTGGAGGATAACGCCCGGGGGTAGGGGAGCTTGCATGACCAATCTCTCTAAATCTCTGTGTTAAGGGAATGAGCTGAATTCTCGACTCATCCGATTAACGATTGTAGAACCTCTCCCCGATTCCGCCGGAAAGTTCACCGGAGATTCGTTGATTTAGCTAGAAAAGGGACTTTGTTAGAATTGCCATCTACGGTTTTGCATATTCATAGGAAAGCAATCATGACAGCGATTCAGGTGCCAACGCCAACCTCTGTTGAAGTCGGAGACGCCCCGTTGGCCACGATCGCTCGTAATACCCGCCAAGCGGCCCAACAGCTCGCCACCCTATCCACCGCCAGCAAAAATCAAGCCATTGAAGCGATCGCCCAAGCCCTAGAGGCCAATGCTGAGGCGATCCAGGCGGCCAACGCCGCTGACTGTGAGGCGGCCCTAGCCGATCACCTAGCCAAACCCCTCTATGGTCGTCTCAAGCTCGATGCCGTCAAGCTCAAGGGAGCGATCGCGGGGGTTCGAGATGTGGCCAAGCTGCCTGATCCCGTTGGCACTGTACAAATTCATCGGGCGTTGGATACGGGGCTGGAATTGCAGCGGGTCACCTGCCCCCTGGGGGTATTGGGGGTAATTTTTGAGTCTCGCCCTGATGCGGTCATGCAGATTTCGACCCTAGCGGTAAAGTCAGGGAACGGAGTAATTCTCAAGGGCGGCAAAGAGGCGATCCGCTCCTGCCAAGCCTTGGTGAAGGCGATCCGCTCCGGACTCAGCCACGCTGGGGTAAACCCCGACGCCGTGCAACTGCTCACCACCCGAGAAGAAACGCGGGCGCTCTTGGCCTTAGACAAAGATGTGGATTTGATTATTCCGCGCGGGTCCAATGATTTTGTCCGCTACGTTCAAGACAACACCCGCATTCCGGTGTTGGGCCACGCCGACGGCATCTGTCACCTCTATGTGGATGCCGCCGCTGATTTGGCTAAGGCAATCGCCATTGCCGTGGATGCCAAGGTGGGCTACCCCTCCGCCTGCAATGCCATCGAAACGTTGTTGGTCCACGGGGAGATTGCCGCAACGGCTTTACCGAAGCTGGCTGCTGCCCTCACGGAAAAAGGGGTGATCCTCCGGGGAGATCAGGCCACCCAGCAGCTTGTGCCCGATGTATTACCCGCCACCGAGGCGGATTGGTCCACCGAGTATAGTGACTTGATTTTGGCGGTGCGGGTGGTGGATTCGTTAGAAGCGGCGATCGCCCATATCAATACCTATGGGTCACGCCATACGGACGCGATCGTCACCGAGGATATGGACGCGGCGGCACGATTTCGCAATCAGGTAAATGCCGCTGGGGTTTATCACAATTGCTCAACCCGGTTCGCCGACGGCTTCCGCTATGGGTTTGGGGCAGAGGTGGGGATCAGCACCCAAAGTATGCCGCCTCGGGGACCGGTGGGATTAGAGGGATTGGTAACCTATAAGTATCACCTAGTTGGGCAGGGCCATATTGTGGCGACTTATGCGGGTGACAATGCTAAACCCTTTGCCCATAAAGACTTGGGCTAATGCCCATTCCCGATAATCATGGCCAATGATTGATACCGCTGAACGAGATAGCTGGATCATGCGACGTAAAACACTTCAGCGGAATTGAGAATATTTTTGCGGCGCAGCCAGTTGCTGCTCTGGGTGATCGCAACTTTGCTAACCAAATCCACGTTATTGCCAAGCAGAGACTCCAGGTCAGCTTTCATGCGGATCTTTTCAAACTGGCCACGTTTAGCCGTGGGCAGGTAAGTGACCAAGACATCGACATCGCCGTTCGTCATCAAGTCATCCTGCAAGATGGCCCCAAAAAATGACAGCTCAGCCACATGCCACTTTTGGCAGAAGGCTGCTAATTGAGCCGGGGTAATCCCCAAGCGATCGTAAATTGCATGTTTAGCAGTATAGCAGTCGCCAATTGCATTAAGACATAAGCTAGAAGCATTTCCCATCTCCGGTGAGTGCCAT
>JAQCKL010000192.1 GCA_027592485.1 Cyanobacteriota bacterium | reverse complement strand
GATGGCGATAATTACCAAAAAAGGGGCAATGATCAAGCCTTCCCGATTGGCCGGTTCGAAGGGATTCAGAACGCTCAGGTCGGTCCGAGCCCCCACCGTGACAAAAAATATGGGCACGAGCATGTCGGAGATCGGACTGATCTGCTCTTCAAGTTCCTTGCGTTTTGAGGTTTCGGCCAAAATCAGACCGGCGGCAAAGGCCCCCAAAATCGCCTCTAGATTAATGGCGGCGGCAATGTAGGACAAGAAAAAGGCAAAGATCAAGGAGCTAATGATCACCTGACCCCTGGTCTGCATTTGGTCCACTAAGGCCACAAATAGGGGACTCAGCAACCGGCCCACAAAAATCGAACCCACAAGGAAGATGGCGGCACCGGCAATCAGGTAGACCACATTCAGGATTTCGATTTCCCCGGTCTTGGCCAAGCTAGCGACCACCGCCAGGACGATGATGCCCAGCACGTCATCTAAGACCGCTGCGCCAATGATCACCTGACCTTCTTTGGAACCCAGTTTTTGCATCTCTGCCAGGACCTTGGCGGTTATGCCAATACTGGTCGCGGTCAGGGCTGCCCCCGCAAAAACGGCTGGGATGGTCGCAATGCTAAAAAAGGCGATTAGCCCAGCGGTGCCCAGGGAGAAAGGTACAACGACCCCCACCACAGCGACGATGGCGGCCTGGGGACCGACGCGAATCAGTTCCTTGAGGTCAGACTCTAGGCCAATCTCAAATAACAGAATCACCACCCCTAGCTCTGCCAGGATGGAGACCACTTCGCTTTCTCCCTTAAAGACCGCCAAGAGGCCTGCAGGCTCTAGGTTCGTGGTGGCTTGCACCACCGTCATTAGGTTAGAGCTGATCTCGGCGGCCCCTTCTGGAAATACGATCAGGTGTAGGGCAGAGACCCCCACAATCACGCCACCGACCAATTCACCCAAGACTGAGGGCAGATTGACTCGGGCACAGAGTTCCCCCCCAATTTTGGCGGCCAAATAAACGGTGATTAAACTCAGGAGCACACTGGCCAGCACCAAGGGCTCTAGTTCTGCTTCCGAGGTTTCGGCCAGCAGCGACCCCCCGGAGTTAAACAACCCTAAACCAGTGGACGCTAGGGGAGCGCTAGAAGACAGTAGCCAGGGAAGCACATCCACCATTCAGTCTAAAAGAACGCATCTCACCTAGGTTACCTGAGTCTGTAACCGCGCTAGTGTCGAGTTTGACGATTTCTGGGGAATAAACTGGGCAATAAAAATGCCCGGCTAAATAAACACCCGATGTCGCAGGGCGGGCATTTGCTGACGCACTTGGCTGAGGCGCGCTGGATTGATTTCAGCGATCGCCACCCCTGGTTTGGTCCCGGCATCGGCCAGGATCATCCCCCAGGGATCAATCACCACCGCATGGCCATGGGACTGGCGACGGCTGTTGTGGAAACCGGTTTGGGCAGGGGCCAGGACGTAGCAGGTATTTTCAATGGCCCGAGCTTGCAGCAGCACCTGCCAGTGATCCTTGCCGGTAAAGGCCGTAAAGGCCGCCGGCACAATCAACACTTCGGCTCCCATCTGGGCCAAGTGGCGATACAGCTCAGGGAAACGGACGTCGTAGCAGACCGAGACCCCGAGATGCCCCAACGTCTTGGACGCATAAATATTGGGGAGGCGTTTCCCGGAAACCACCGTGTTGGATTCCCGATAGGTATTGCCGTCGGGTACGTTCACATCAAAAAGATGGGCCTTTTCATAACGCAGTAACTCACTGCCATCGGGGGCCACCAGTAGGGCCGTGTTATAAACCTTGTCCCCCGCCGTGGGGACTGGATACCCGCCCCCCAGCAGGGTGACTTGATAGCGCTGGGCCATCTTTTTTGAAAATGCCTCACTGGCCTCGCAGATCTGCGGGGCTTGGCTGACTTTGGCAGCCTCATCTCCCAGAAAGGAAAAGTTCTCAGGCAGAGTGACCAACTCAGCACCTTGGCGCACCGCCAGGTCAATTAAGTCTTCTGCTTGGGCCAGATTTTTATCTAAATCCGGCACGCTGGTCATCTGTAGCGCGGCTGCCAGATAGGGCTTCATCAAGGGTTTAGTCCGAGGGGTGAAACAAACACAAAGTTCAATTTTACGTGGATTGGGGCTATCTCGATATGCCAGTTATGCCCGCTTCGGGTCGGAATGAATCAGTCACAATACAAAAAGCGTTTTATGGGATGGGGCAATCAGTGGGTATTAATGCAGTGAGGACCGAAACCACCGTCCAGCCAACTTGGGCTGGAGCGATCGCCGCCCCCGCCCTAGAGTTCCCCCTTGCTCCCCTAGCGGTCATGGCCGGTGCCGTCCCGGCTGCGTTGCAGGGCAGTCTTTATCGTAATGGTCCGGCTTGTTTAGAGCGGCAAGGGCAACGGGTGGGTCATTGGTTTGACGGGGATGGGGCGATTTTGGCAGTGCATTTTGCAGCGGGGCAGGCCCAGGCCACCTATCGCTATGTGCAGTCCGCCGGTTATGTGGATGAGTCCGCTGCCGACCAGTTCCTCTACAGCGGTTACGGCAGCTTGGCCCCTGGTCCGATTTGGCAGCGGTGGCAGGCTCAGTTTAAAAATGCCGCCAACACCTCGGTCTTGGCGTTACCCGATCGCATTTTAGCCCTATGGGAAGGGGGGATGCCCCATGCCATGGACCGCCATACCCTCGCCACCCAGGGCATTGATGCCCTTGATAGCCTCACCGCCAATGAGCCCTACTCTGCCCACCCGAAACGGCATCCCAAGACAGGCCACATTTTCAACTTTGGGGTGGTGGCCGGAGCCACCGCCACCCTGAATTGCTATCGCAGTGGGCCCGATGGCCGCATCCAGAAAAAAAGCAGCCTGGATCTGAATGGGATTCCCCTGATCCATGACTTTGTCTTGGCCGATCGCTACCTGGTCTTTTGCGTGCCCCCGGTTCGGCTGAATGCGCTCCCAGCGGTGCTCGGGTTTCGCAGCTTTAGTGATGCCTTAATGTGGCAGCCTCGCTGGGGCACCCAACTGGTGGTGGTGGATGCCGACAGCTTTGACGTGATGAGCTGGGGCCAAGCCGACCCTTGGTTTCAATGGCATTTTGGCCGGGGTTATGTGGATGATTACGGTGACATCGTGCTGGAGGTGGTGCGCTACGGGGACTTTGACACCAATCAACACCTGAAGGAGGTGGCCAGCGGCACCATCCACACTAAGGTTCAGGGACAATTATGGCGGGTCCAGCTCAATCCGCAAACGGCGGCGATTCGGGATCAAACCTGTTTAGTGGCAGACAGTTGCGAGTTTCCGGTGGTGCCCAACACCGTTGATCTAGGGACCGCCCCCACCTATCTATCGATGCATGGGTCTGGAACCGAGACCGCTGGGGAATTGTTTGGGGCGATCGCCCGCTTTGATCCCCAAACTGACCGCCTCACCGTTGCGGATGCGGGTGCCCAGCGCTATCCCTCGGAGCCGGTGTTTGCCCCAAACCCAGATCACCCTGGGCAGGGATGGATTTTGACGGTGGTCTATGACGGTGAGCATCACTGCAGTGAACTGTGGATCTACGACAGTGATGCATTAGGGGCGGGTCCTCTCTGTCGGCTGGCCCTGCCCGAGGTGATCCCCCACAGTTTCCATGGGGTGTGGCAAGGGGCCTAAAGCACCCCTTTTGAGCTGGGAATCTGGCTGGCCCGGCGCGGATCTACCGCCGTTGCCATTCGCACCGATCGCGCAAAGGCCTTAAAGGTCGCCTCAATAATGTGGTGGGAATTGATCCCATCCAACTGACGGATGTGCAGGGTCATCTGGGCATGGTTGACGATCGCCACAAAAAACTCCCGCACCAATTGGGTGTCATAGGTGCCGACGCGCTGGGTGGGAATCTCTAGGCCATAGCTGAGGTGGGGCCGCCCTGAGAAATCCAGTGATACCTGCACCAATGCCTCATCTAAGGGGGCGACAAAATGGCCAAACCGGATAATGCCTTTGCGATCGCCCAAGGCCTCTTTCAACGCCATCCCCAAGGTAATGCCCACATCCTCATTGGTGTGGTGGTCATCAATCTCGTAGTCTCCCTTGGCCTGCACATGGAGATCCAACAAGCCATGGGAGGCAATCTGGTGCAGCATATGGTCTAAAAACGGTACCCCGGTCTCAGCGGTACATTGGCCGGTGCCGTCAATATTGACCCGTACCTGCACATCGGTTTCCCCGGTGGTGCGGCTGATAGCAGCCTGACGGGCAAGGGGTAAGGTTTCGGGGGCGGTGATGGGAACTTGGCGATCGCGGGTTTGCATGGCGGTGAAAACAGGGGAGGTGAGCAGGAGCACGATGGAATCCCTGCCCCCTGGTTAAGGGGGGTGGCGACAGCCGGGGGGATCAATTCTAAAGCCCCATTTTATAGTGCTGGCCCCTTTGCTTAGGACACTGAGCATCGCTCTGATGTTTTGTGCAAAAGCAAAGGGGCTCGCAGTCTTATTCTTATCGGACTGGCGACTGCCATCCCGGCTAGGCCTCAGCCCCCATGGACTCCAACACGGGGCTAATGTCCGCGTTGGTGATCTGATCGGTGATAAAGACCTTCGCGATCGCCGTGGGCAAGATAAACCGCACCCGCCCCTCTTTGACCTTTTTATCCGATAGCAACCGACTGCTAATGTCACTGACCTGTAATCCCTTCGGTAAATTTACCGGCAGTTGGGTCTTCTCAATCAGTCGCTGCTGGCGGGCCTCAATACCCGTCTCCCACAAGGCTCGATGGGTGGCTATCCGCCCCGCCGCCACCATGCCGATCGCCACCGCTTCGCCATGGTTGACCACCCGATAGTGGGTGGCGCTCTCCACCGCATGACCAATGGTGTGGCCGTAGTTCAAGATGGCCCGCAGCCCTGCCTCCTTTTCATCCTGGGCGACCACATCGGCTTTGGCCTGACAGGAGCGGGTCAAGATCATTTGCAGCAGGTTGGCCGACACATAGCGGTACTGATCGAGCCGAGGGGCCGCTTCCAACTGGCTAAACAATTCCCCATCCCAGATCACCCCATACTTAATCACCTCTGCCATCCCGGCCCGGAACTCGCGGGTGGGCAAGGTCTGGAGCACCAGCGGGTCAATCACCACCAAATTGGGCTGATGGAAGGCCCCAATCAGGTTTTTGCCCTCGGGATGGTTGACGCCGGTCTTACCGCCGATGGAGGCATCCACCATGGCCAAAAGCGAGGTGGGGATTTGCACAAAGGCGATCCCCCGCAACCAGGTGGCGGCGGCAAAGCCGGTCATGTCCCCAATCACCCCACCGCCAAGGGCCACTAGGGCCGATCCCCGTTCTAACCCTGCCGCGAGGGCGGCATCGTAGATTTTTTGAATGGATTTTAGGGTCTTGTAACGTTCCCCGGCGGGCAGGATGCAGGTGCTGACCCGATACCCGGCTTGGGTGAGGGCGGCGAGGACGCGATCGCCGTAATGCTTAAAAACCACTGGGTTCGACACCAGCAGCAGTTTTTGCCCTGGCTTGACGGGGCGCTGACCACTGGCTAACCAGGTTCCTACATGATCGAGGCCGTCGGGGGCAATGATCACGTCATAGGCTTGATCGGGCAGGGGGACAGCGATAACGGATTTCATTGGCGGGGTGAGGAAGGAGGAAAGAGTTCCTTTAGGGTATCAGTGGGGGAGTGGAGGGGTGGAGGGGTGGTGTTTTTTTGAAAACCATGGGGTCTGTTGGCTGAGTTCCAGCCCCCTATTCAAGAAATCGCCTAAGATCCTGGGACAGCTCCCCCGCATTACCCCCCATGGGTCCCGCCGAGATTCCCCCCCAAGCCCTTGCCTTGATGACCGCCTTTCGAGGGCGGTGGGAAGCGGTTGGGGATAATACGGCTCAGCTCCATAAATTTTTTAAAGGCCAGCTAGAGAACCTCAACGAAGAGCTGCTCTCAGCGCTGCCATTGATTTTTGCTGAATGGACCACTTCGTCCAGAAAGCAAATTGCATCGCTCTTCTGGGACTTCGGAAAAGCGATTCGCCAGCTCCCCCTTGGTAACCGCGCCCTGAATGTGGAGTTGAGTATTGTTGCGTATGAATCGGCTCTGACAGTTAGAACCCGTGAGTCTTCTCTTTGGGATTGGGCGGCGATTCAAAATAGCCTGGGCATTGCCTACAAGGATCGGATTCGGGGCGAGCGGGCGCAGAATATTGAGGACGCGATCTCCGCCTATGCAGCGGCTTTGCAGGTCTATACCCGCGACGCTTTTCCCGAACAATGGGCAACGACTCAGAACAATCTGGCGAATGCCTACAAGGATCGGATTCGGGGCGAGCGGGCGCAGAATATCGAAGACGCGATCGCTGCCTCTGAGCGGGCCTTGCAGGTCAGAACCCGCAAGGATTTTCCCGGCAAATGGGCCATGACCCAACATAACTTGGGCAATGCTTATCGAGAAAGTCCCTCAGGCCAACGCCTTAAGACCCTAAACAAAGCGATTGCGGCCTATGAAAAAGCGGCCCAGGTTTTTACTCGCGAATCCCTGCCAGAGCAATGGGCTGAGAATCAAGGCGATTTAATTGCAGCTTTGTTAGAGCGGACCAAACTGACCCATGATGAAGGTGCTTTGGATGAAGCCATTGTTGCTTTAGAAGCGGCGGGAATGGTAGCCAGTGAAGGGACCGACAGCTATGTTTGGATCTATCGCACCTTGGGGGTCGCCCTAGACTATCGCTACAGCTTGCGTAAAGATCCTGAGGACCTAGCACGGGCAGCGACGGCTTACGAGCAAGCAGCAACCACGACTCCCTGGGCCGATCGCACGCTTCGCTACCGCGAAAAAGCCGGAGACAGCCTCTATCAACTGGGGGTGGCCCTCACCCAGGATGGCCAGTGGTATGAGGGTTTGGCCCAGCTCGAAGCCAGCTTAGAAACCTATCGCCATGCCGAGAACCGCCTGGGTCGCGCCGATGCCCTGCAACAGATCGCCCGCACCCATTACCTGATGGGCAATTTCGACAAAGCCCGGATGTATTTCCGCGATGCCTTGCGCCTCTACCAAGCCGAAGAAAACCAGCCCGGAGAGGCGGCCTGTCGGGCGGGGTTGGGGCGGCTGCTGTTGCGGCTGAATTTTGTAGATGACGCCATCGCGGAGCTGAACCAAGCCTGCGACCAGTACCGCGCCCTCGGCGACGAGACCCACCTCGCCACGGTGCAAGACACCTACGAGCTGGCCCAGAAACTGGCCCAGAAATTGGCCCCAGCCCCCCAGGAGCAGCACCAATGATAGGCAGGCGAGCCACCCAAAATCATCAGAACGTAGGGGCGCAGGGGCCTGCGCCCGGTGAACGTAGGGCAATTAACCGGACTTTTAGATGCGTGCGATGAACCCCATGAATCCCTTTGATGAGCTGTTTGCCGCCAGCGATGATGTCTATGACCAGTGGAACCTGACCGGTATCCCCTTTGCCGAGAGCGCCGAAAAGCTGGACAAGCTGGATCAGGTCTTCACCGGACGGCGGCAGGAGCTAGGCCAGGTGATCAACCTGTTGCGCAGCCAGAATGCCAAATCGATCTTGGTCTATGGCTGGGTTGGCATTGGCAAAACCGCCTTTGTGCGGGAGGTGCTGATGGGTCTAGAGCGGAATATGCCCGACACCCTCACCGCCGTGATCACCCTCGAACCCAACACCGACCTGGCCACCGCCGCCCTGATTGCCCTCGCCCGCAAGCTCCCCGACGACGACTGGGCGCAATACCAGCTCAATCGCCTGGGGCTGCGACCGGGGAAACCGCTGCGGGATCGAAAAACCACCGCTGGGGCGGACATGGTGCTCAAAGGCACCGTCGAAGAATCCACCGTCGCCCCCGAAGCCCCCCAATTCCCCACCCTCAGCTTTCAGAGGATGTTTGAAAAGTCGGTCTTGAAGTAATAAAAGCTCTCAGGGTATAAGTTGCGACAAGTAA